>JBFKIN010000466.1:0-2551 GCA_041632255.1 Oceanococcus sp.
CGCAATTCATACATCAGGTCCTTGAGACGGTTCTGATAGCGCAGACGGCGCAGGGTATTGAGCCGGTTGCGCACCAGCGCGTGATCGTAATCCGGTGTGTCTTCTTCTTCCCGCCATTCATGGCCGCCGCTGTAATGCTCGTAGCCGGTGGCCGCCTCCAACCATTCAGGGTAGCTGGTGGCGTGCGCCATAGCGCGCAGGCTGGCCCTCTGACCGAATTCGCGAGTCAGCAGGCTGGTTTTCATGCGTGTGATCTTGGTCAATCGTGTATTCCCGCTTTTATCTGTAATAATGTTTGTGCATAGATCATGCCAATTCGGGGCCGTTTCTGCACCCTGCATGGACATGATCCTGGGCGGCAAGCACAATCTCAGCCAAATCCTCCGCGATCCCGCCATGACTGACAGCATGGGCGCCCTGCTGCGCCGCGCCAGCGACATCATCCTCGGAAAGCCCGAAGTCCTGAAATTGACTCTCAGCTGCCTTCTCGCCCGCGGACATCTGCTCATCGAGGATGTGCCGGGAGTGGGCAAGACCACCCTGGCCCAGACCCTGGCGCGCCTGCTGGGCCTGGATTATCGCCGCGTGCAGTTCACCAGCGACCTGCTGCCGGCGGACATCATAGGGGCGTCCATCTTCGACCGCGACAGCAGTGAATTCCGTTTCCAGCCAGGGCCGGTGTTCTGTCAATTGCTGCTGGCGGACGAGATCAACCGGGCCAGCCCCAAGACCCAGAGCGCGCTGCTGGAGGCCATGGAAGAAGGCCAGGTCACCGCCGACGGTGACACCCGCAGGCTGCCCAGCCCTTTTTTCGTCATCGCCACCCAGAATCCGCTGGACCAGATCGGTACCTTCGCACTCCCCGAGTCGCAGCTGGACAGATTCATGATCAGCACCTCGATCGGCTACCCGTCGCAGCATGCGGAACTGGACCTGCTCAAAGGACGGGACCGGCGCGAAATGCTGGTCGACGCCGAAGCGCAAATGGACGCCGACGAACTGCGCGCCCGGCAGAGCGAGGTACGACAGCTCACCACCAGCGATGCCCTGATCGAATATGTGCTCGCCCTGGTGGCGCGCAGTCGCGTGCACGGCCGGGTCCGGCTGGGCCTGTCGCCGCGCTCGGGGCTCGCTCTCAAGCATGCCGCTCAGGCCTGGGCCATGCTGGACGGGCGCAAGGCGGTGATTCCGGAAGACGTGCAGGCGGTGTTCCCCGCTGTCGCCCGGCATCGCCTGCAGCTGTCCAGCGGCGAGGACGCGGCGGTGGACAGCGTGATCCAGGAACTGCTGGCCGAAGTGCCGATCCCCTGACCGTGACGCGTGGGCCAATAGATCTCGCCTGGCGCTTCACAGGCCAGGACTGCCCGATCCATCGCGCGACGGGGGACGCAGGCGACAACCGCCTCGGCGGCCCGCCCTGATCCGGTGAAAATCTTCGACGGACTGAATCGGCGCTTCGAGGCATGGGTCGTCTCCCGCCACCACCCCGAACCCTCGCCACAGCGCATCCGGCGCGGCCGCTGCTACATCCTGCCGACCCGGCCCGGCTACCTGTTCGCCCTGATGCTCCTGGCCATGCTGCTGGGCGCGATGAACTACAGCAACGCACTGGCCTTCGCCCTCACCTTTCTTCTCGCCGGCATGGGGCTTGTCACCATGCATCACACCAATGCCAATCTGCTGGGGCTGAGCGTCGGGGTCCCGCCGATTCCGCCGGTTTTCGCAGGCGAACCGGTTCATGTCCCAATCCAGTTCGGCAACGACAGCAAAAGCAGCCGTTACAGCATCCTGGCCGCTCCCAGGCGCCAAGGCCTGCGTCATGATCGGGCGACCGACTGCGCCGGCGGCGACCGGGCCATGACCGGCTTCGACCTGCCGCCACAGGAAAGGGGTTGCCATGCGTTACCTCGCTTCGCTGTCGCCACCGAGTTTCCGCTTGGCCTTTTCCAGGCCTGGAGCTGGCAGACCCTGGACTGCGACTATCTGGTCTATCCCCGACCGGCGGGCCGGCGCCCGCTGCCGTCGGCGCCGGGCCGGCAGGGCCAGCGCAGCGGCTGGCAGGACGGCCGCGACGAATTTTCCCATCTGCGCGACTATCGACCCGGCGATGCGCTGCGTTCCATCCACTGGAAGCGCTACCCCGCGACCGGCCGACTCAGCGTCAAAACCTTTGCTGAACCGATGGACGAGTCGCTGTGGCTCAGTTGGCACAGCCTGGCTGATCTGAATGACCCGGAGCAGCGACTGAGCCAGCTGTGTCGCTGGGTGCTGGACTGCGAAGCCGGTCGCAATCCCTACGGCCTGCGGCTGCCAGGCAAGGAGATTCCCCCGGGCCGTGGGCTGACGCACCGTAATGCCTGCCTCGAGGCGCTGGCGCGCTTTTCCACGTCCGCATGAACCACCCCGCCGCACCTGCCGATCACCTGCCCCCGCAGCATGTCCTGCACATTCTGGCCATGCTCGCCCTGCTCGCCCTGCCGCATCTGTTGCGCATGCCGCCATGGCTGGGCGCGCTGGTCCTGGGTCTGGGCCTGTGGCGAGGCATGGCGGC
>JBFKIN010000467.1:0-2525 GCA_041632255.1 Oceanococcus sp.
CGCGCGGTTGGAGGCCGTGAGCAGCAGCGTCTCCAGGGCCGCGTGCAGACGCGCCTCCTCGCTGCCAGGTTCGGGCGGCGCCTGGTCCAGCTCGGCGAACAGGCGCAGGATCGCCTCTTCGTAGAGCGGCGCTGAATCCTCGGTGGGCGACCCCGGCCCGCCGAGACCCGAAGTCAGCGGCAGTTGCCGGGTGATCGAGGCGCTGAAGGCATCGATGGTCAGGGTCCGAATACGACCCGGATTCGACTGCAGGGACCATCCGCGCTCGCGGTCGGCAGCCTGGGCGGCCCGCACCACCGGGTCCTTGGCGTCCTCGTCGGCGAGCGCTTCGATGATGCGGCTGCGCATCTCGGTCGCCGCCTTCTTGGTGAAGGTGATAGCCACGACTTCCTCGGGCTTGGTCACCAGCGCCAGGGCCTTCAGGTAGCGGGCGACCAGCAGGCTGGTCTTGCCGGAGCCTGCCGGCGCGCGCACCAGCGGGTGCAGGCTCATATCCAGCGCCCGGGCGCGCTCCCCCGCATCCGGCACGGAGCCCTGTCGGAATGCGGACGCGGCGGCCGGCTTGATCGAACGGCTCATGCGCCGCCCTCCGCATCCAGCACCGCGTCAAAGGGATTCACCCCCGCCTCGGTCAGCGGATGACCCGGGGCTTCGCCCGACTGGATCAGCTCGACGAGATCCTCGTCGAAACGCAGCGACCCCTGTGGCACGTTGGCGCAGTAGATGCGGCCCGCCAGGAACTCCCGGACCAGCTCGGACAGACGCTGCTGCCAGGCTTGCCGGCGTCCGGGCCAGTCTTCCACCCTGCCCCTGCGATCAGCCCGCGACGCCTCGATCAGACGGTCCGTCCATCCGGTCAGGGCCAGGAACTTGGGATTGGCTTCGGACACCTGCGAAAAACACAGGCCGTCGCAGGCAATCGGCGCCGGACTCGGTTGACCCCGCTGCCCGGCCTGATCCTCCACCGCCTGGCTCACGATCTCCAGCACCTCATCACTGCCATACAAGGGCAACTGAGGCTCCGTCAGGGTCGCCGGATCCCAGCCGGCACGGCTGACCTGGCCGGTCTTGTAGTCAACAAGCAGATCCTTCGGACCGGTATCGGCATGCACCCGGTCGATCCGGTCGATGGCCAGTTCCAGGGACAGCCCCTGGTAGTCGATCTGGACACGGAATTCCCGGCACAGCACCTCGAAAGGATCGATGCGTTTGAGCTCATGCGCCAGCCAACGCATGACCAGGCCTTGCTGCCGACCTCGCTCGATCCGCACTGACGCGCCGCGGTAGTGGGCTTCCGGCAAAGCGCTCTGGATGACGGCCGCGACCTCGGCCTCGACCCTGGCTCGCACGCTGTCATCGCCTGCGGCGAAGGCGGCATGCAACGGCGCGCTGCCGGGCCAGGCGCCGAACAGCCGTTCAAGAATCCGGTGGGTGATGCTGCCCTGCACCACGGGCGACATGCGGGCATAGGGCTGCAGCGATTCAACCCCCACCCGATGCTTCAAAAGGGCGACCAGCGGTGAGATGGCCGCCGAGCGCAGTATGGCCGTGCCCCCGCGCAGCCGGCGTCTTTCGTCGGGCGACACCGGCACATCCCTCTCCGGGGCAGGGCACAGGTCAGGCGCCCCTTTGATCGCGGCCCCGAGGACCGTATCCGGCGCTGTCGCGTCCTGTGGTTTTCTGATGCCCAGGCATTCCCGAATCAGCGGCGAGGGCGCCATCTCCAGACCGGCGGCGTTCTGGCGAGGCAGGGTGATAAGGACCTGCGGTGCCTGCCGCGCAACGTAGTTCAGCAACTTCTTCGCGCGGCCCAGACAGTCCTCCGGGGTGGCGTAGGGCACACCCGCCCGCTCCAGCACGGCCGGATCGAGAAAGGCGTCGCGCACCACCGGACGAGGAAACGCCGTGTCGGTCAGGCCTGTCATGATGATCAGGTCCGCACGCAGATCCTCGATGTCGTCGAAACTCACAATCTCGATCGGCCGCTCGATCTTGACCCGCGGCGTAAAGCGGCGCGTGCTGACCGTCTCCCTCAGCAGTCGGGCCGCATCGGCCTGGCTGATCCGGCCTACCTGGGCATCCAGCGAAATGAAGGCCGCCATGGCCTCGCGCCACTGCTCCAGTTCCTGGAAGGTCTCCGAATCCAGCGTACCTGCCGAACCGGGCCAGCCCAGCGCGGCCAGCCGCAGGTCCAGATGGGCCACCCACTGGGACGGGAGCGCCCGCGAGGGCGCGGAGGCCAGCACCTCCTGAAAAGCCGCCAGCCGCTGGTGTAACCGGGCATCCTGGCTGGACTGCCGCGCGCTCAGAGCCACCAGGCGCGACAGGCTGACGAGGTCTCCCCCGTCGCGGCGCAAGCGGGCATCCAGGGCTGCGGCCGCGCCCCCCAGATCGCCGGGAAACAGGATCGGGCTGGTCAGCAGGGACACGGCCATTTCGGGATCCTGGCTGTGCTGTGTCCACCGCATGACATGCAGGGCCGCCGCGATCAGCGGGTAAGCCGACAGCCGCAGGCCCATGGCGAA
>JBFKIN010000468.1:0-2492 GCA_041632255.1 Oceanococcus sp.
GCCAAAACCGCTGGCGATCAGCGCCAGGGCGCCCGGCAGCGCCAGCAGGGAGAGGACCAGCGGCCAATGACGACTGTCCAGTAGCGCGAGCACACCCAGCAGGCAGATCAGCGCGCCTTCCCAGTAAGCCTTGCGCGGCTGCTTCCAGAGCATGCTCATCCGCGGTCTCCATAGGTTTGAGTCAGTGGATCCCCTGCGCCCGGCCGTCGGCGGGCCGGATTGTCGTTGACAGCGGCCGGGATTCGATCCGCCTGCGGCGGGCCCATCAGCGGTACAGCAGGATCAGCAGGGCGACACAGCCGCCGCCGACCACGGCTGAACCCAGTTCGAACCACAGCTTGTAGGCATGGTCTCGGGCACGTGCCCAGGCGCACAGCCAGCCCAGGCTGCCCATGACGCCGAAGAGCATCGCGCTGACCCAAAGCGACGGGATGTCCCGCGCCAGTTCCGGCTTGAGATCCAGGTAGACGTAATGCAGCAGCACCACGACCAGGATGACGAGCGACATGGCGCTGCCCAGAGTGGCAATCAGAAAATTGAAAATCTGCATGGAGTGTCGTGTTGATTAATCGCCTTGATCACGGCGGAGCATGCGCAGGCCCGGGAGCAATCGGGCGGCCACCTTGGGTTGCAGCATGGCGGCGCGGAACAGTCCGGTCACCATGAAGCGGGCGATGCGGTCGCGATAACGAAAGATGCTGCCGACCATGGCGATCTCTCGATCATCCAGCAGCACCACCCTGTCGTCCTCCTCTTCGCCAAATCGCACGGCCACGGTCAGCCGCAAATCCAACGGGTCTTCTTCCCGTTTGTGCCGAGTTCGGGCCGTTCTTCTGCGCGGAGCCGCCGCCATCAGGCGGCCGCCATCACGGGAGGCGTGGGCATCTGCATCCAGCCACAAAGCTGCTGCACCGCGAGATCGCTGTCGGTGTTCAGGCGCAGGCCGTCCGTGGTATCCGGCTGTCCGTCAAAACCGAGGCCTAGCTGGCCAAAACGGACCTGCTTTTCGGACAGCAGACGGTCCAGCCAGGTGCTGCTGGTCTTGGCGCTGGGGGCATAAACCACGCGGACATGCGTGTGGTAGCGACGCCGCGCCGCTTCGATGCATCCCGGCGCGGCCAGACAGACCACGTTCAAGCCGCCGTCCAGCCAGCGATCGACCTCGACGCCCAGCGCATAACGGACATCCTTGTGCTGCCAGTCCAGGACGAAACAGCCGAACTCGTTGCGGGCATCGAACTCAGCGTCGCTCAGCGTGACTTCGTAGGCATCGGTCGTGGTGCGCGTGGCGTAACGATGCGCCACCAAGGCCCGGTCGTGGGTTTTCAGGGCGTCCTGACAGCCCAGCAGCAGACGCCGGCCGCGCTTCTCATTGCTGGCAATCAGCAGGAACAGATAACCGTATTCCCTCATGTTTCACCGTGATGTGCGCGCAGGCGCCGCCTCAGGCCAACGGACATCCTAGTCTACTGCATCGTCTGAGCGGATTTCCTGCGCGGCCTGGATCGCCTCTTTGAGCAGCGCCGGACCCCGATAGACAAAGCCGGTGTAGAACTGGATGAGATCCGCGCCGGCCGCCAGACGGGCGCGGGCCGAATCTCTGTCGTGAATCCCGCCCACCCCGATCATCGCAATGTTGGCGGGCAACCGGGCACGCAGCGCCTCGAAGACCTGCTGGGCCAGCGGTGCCAGTGGCGCGCCACTCAGTCCGCCGGCCTCTCCGGCCAGCGGATGAGGACCGAGCATGTCGCGACGGACTGTGGTGTTCGTGGCGATCACCGCATCGATGCCTGACTCGGCAATCACGGCGGCGGTGCTGTCGAGCTGTGCCTCGTCAAGATCCGGCGCCAGCTTGAGCGCCAGCGGCAGGCGCCGGCCGTGCGCCACAGCCAGCTCGTCACGCGCCACGATCAATCGCGCAAGCAGATCCCGCAGCGGCCGCTGTTCCTGCAGCGCCCGCAGGTCACGGGTATTCGGCGAGGAAATGTTGATGGTGACGTAATCGGCCAGCGGGTACACCCTGCGCAGTCCGGTCAGGTAATCATCGGCGGCCTGTTCATTCGGGGTGGCGGCATTTTTCCCCAGATTGATCCCCAGCACGCAGCTCCGCCGGGATTTCTCGACCTGTCGACACAGGTAATCCACGCCCTTGTTATTGAAACCCAGGCGGTTGATCACCGCGCCCTGCTCGGGCAGCCGGAACATGCGGGGACGCGGGTTGCCCGGCTGCGGTCTTGGCGTGACGGTGCCGACCTCGATGAAGCCGAATCCCATGCCTGCCAGCGCATTGATGCACTCGCCATTCTTGTCCAGGCCAGCGGCGACGCCCACCGGATTGCGAAACTCCAGGCCGAGGCAGCGGGTCGGGCAATCCTGCCCCACTCGCATCATGGCGGCGCTGAGGCGCGGTGCTCGCTGCCACATCTGCACGGTGGCCCAGTGCGCGGTCTCGGCATCCAGCGCGAAGAGCGCCTTTTGCCCCAGTGTGAACA
>JBFKIN010000469.1:0-2491 GCA_041632255.1 Oceanococcus sp.
CGGCTGTGACAAGAATATGCCGGGCTCGATGATCGGCATGGCCCGCATGAACGTGCCGGGCATCTTCTGCTACGGCGGCACCATCAAGCCGGGCTGCTGGAAAGGCGATGACCTGACCATCGTGTCGGTCTTCGAGGCGGTGGGCGGCAAGACCGCCGGTACCCTGGCCCAGGAGGATTTCGACGGCATCGAACGCAATGCCTGCCCGAGCTTCGGCGCCTGCGGCGGCATGTTCACCGCCAACACCATGTCCTCCTCCTTCGAGGCCCTGGGCATGAGCCTGCTGGGCTCTTCACAGATGGCCAATCCGGACCCGGAGAAGGCCGATTCGGTGGCCGAGTCAGCCCGCGTTCTGGTCGAGGCGATCCGCCTTGACCTGAAGCCGCGCGACATCATCACCCGCGAATCGATCGAGAATGCCGTGGCCGTGGTCATGGCCACCGGTGGCTCGACCAATGCGGTGCTGCACTACATGGCCATCGCCCATGCCGCGGAGGTCGAATGGAGCCTGGATGATTTCGAGCGGGTGCGGGCCAAGGTGCCGGTGATCTGTGATCTGAAGCCCTCCGGCAAGTACGTCGCCACCGATTTCCATCGCGCCGGCGGGGTGCCGCAGGTGATGAAGATTCTGCTGGAGAACGGTCTGATCCACGGCGACTGCATGACCATCACCGGTCGGACCGTGGCGCAGGAACTGGCCGACGTGCCGGCCCAGCCCCGCGCCGACCAGGATGTGATCCGACCCTTCGATCAGCCCCTCTACAAGGAAGGTCACCTGGCCATCCTCAAGGGCAACCTGTCGCCCGAGGGCAGTGTGGCCAAGATCACCGGCCTGAAGAATCCGGCCATCACCGGTCCCGCCCGGGTGTTCAACTCCGAGGCCGAGGCCATGGAGGCGATCCTGGCCCGGCGCATTCAGGCGGGTGATGTGGTGGTGATCCGCTACGAAGGACCCAAGGGCGGCCCGGGCATGCGCGAGATGCTGGCGCCCACCGCGGCGCTGGTCGGCCAGGGCCTGGGCGAGAGCGTCGGCCTGATCACCGATGGCCGGTTTTCCGGTGGCACCTGGGGCATGGTGGTCGGCCATGTGGCGCCCGAGGCATTCGTTGGAGGACCCATCGCGCTGATCGAGGAGGGCGACTCCATCACCATCGACGCCCGCCAGCGCCTGATTCAGCTCAACATCGACGAGGCCGAGATGACGAGGCGTCAGGCGGCCTGGCAGCAACCCGCACCGCGGGCCACCCGTGGGGTGCTGGCCAAGTTCGCGCGCACCGTGTCCTGCGCCAGCAAAGGGGCGGTGACGGACTGATCCCATGCTGACCCACCCGGGCTTTGATCCCGTCGCCTTCGCCATCGGACCGCTCAAGGTCCACTGGTACGGCCTGTCCTATCTGGCCGGTTTCCTGCTGTTCTGGTGGATCGGGGTACGCCGCCTGCGCCTGCCGCATGTGCAGAAGGCGGGATGGACGAAGGACGAGATCTCTGATGTGCTCTTCACCGGGGTGATGGGGGTGATCCTCGGCGGACGCATCGGTTACGTGCTCTTCTACAACTTCGGCGCCTTCGTGGAGAACCCGCTCTACCTGCTCAAGGTCTGGGAGGGCGGCATGTCCTTCCATGGCGGCCTGCTGGGCGTGCTGGTGGCGATGGCCTGGCATGCGCGCAAGTTCCAGCGCGGCTGGTGGGAGGTCACCGACTTCATCGCTGTCGGCGTGCCGGCGGGCCTGCTCACCGGACGTCTGGGCAACTTCATCAATGCCGAGCTGTGGGGCCGGACCACGGATGTGCCCTGGGGCATGGTGTTCCCGCATGCGGGTCCGGAGCCGCGTCATCCTTCCCAGCTGTACGAAGCCGGGCTGGAAGGCCTGGTCCTGCTGCTGGTGCTGCTCTGGTTCGCACGTCGGCCACGCCCGGTGATGGCGGCTTCGGGCCTGTTCCTGGTGGGCTATGGCCTGTTCCGCAGCTTCGTCGAGTTCTTCCGCACCCCCGATGCGCACATCGGCTTCCTGGCCTTCGACTGGCTGACCATGGGTATGCTGCTGTCGACGCCCATGTGGATAGCCGGCCTCGTTATCATGGGCATCGCCTATCGACGCCAGACGGTAAAGTGAGATGCGCCAGTATCTGGACCTGATGCAGACCATCCTGGACACCGGCGCGGACAAGTCCGACCGCACCGGCACGGGGACCCGTTCGATTTTCGGCGCCCAGATGCGCTTCGATCTGGCGGCCGGATTTCCGCTGCTCACCACGAAAAAACTCCATCTGCGGTCCATCATCCATGAACTGCTGTGGTTTCTGTCCGGCGACACCAACATCCGCTATCTGAAGGACAACGGCGTGTCGATCTGGGACGAGTGGGCGGATGCCAGTGGCGAGCTGGGGCCGGTTTACGGTCACCAGTGGCGCAGCTGGCCGACCCCGGACGGCGGTCACATCGACCAGATCAGCGAAGTGCTGGCGTCGCTCAAGAACAACCCCGACTCGC
>JBFKIN010000470.1:0-2483 GCA_041632255.1 Oceanococcus sp.
AGCGGGGTGACCAGGATCAGGACCCGGATCAGGCCGAAGAACTGCTCGGCCGACAGCCGTTGCTCGGAGATCAGCCGCTCGCGGATTCGATGGGCCGCCCAGGAGGAGTGATCCGCGCGTGCCGCCCACAGTTCACTGGCCCGACGGGCGAGCCCACGCTGGCCGAAGCCGAAGTAGACCATGCGCTCAATGATCAGCGCCCACATGAAGAAGGCGGTGACCATGATGGCGCTGACCACCGGCCCCCCCGTGGCCAGGTAGCCGCGAATGACCGCCAGGGCCTGGATCTGGTTGAGATATTCGACCATTGTCGAGGGCCCGGATCAGCCCCGCTCGGCCATTTCGGCGATCAGGCCGGCGGATTGCTCCTCCAGCACCTGAGTCACGCGGCGGGACGAACCCGCGGCCAGGGCGTGCAGAATCAGCAGCGGGATCGCCGCGATCAGACCTTGCACCGTGGTGACCAGCGCCTGCGAGATGCCACCCGCCATCAGCTTGGGATCGCCGGTGCCGAACAGTGTGATCGCCTGGAAGGTGACGATCATGCCGATCACGGTGCCGAGCAGGCCCATCAGCGGAGCCACCGCGGCCAGCACCTTGACCAGATTCAGGCCGCTTTCCAGTTTCGGCACTTCCTTGAGCACCGCATCATCCAGCTTCAGCTGCAGGGTTTCGATATTGGCTTCGCGGTTGTCCTGATAGACCTGCATGATGCGGCCCAGCGGATTGCTGGCGGAGGGCTGATCGGATTTCATCTGGCGGCGGACGGCCGCGCCGGTCAGGCTCAGTGCGATCCATTTGTAAGTGGCCAGCAGGACGCCGAATATGGCCACCGCGATGATGGCGTAGCCGATGCCGCCACCCTGGGCGACTCGCTCCTGGAAGGTGGGCTGTTCCACCACCAGACCCAGCAGGGTGCCCAGCGAAGGATCGATGACCCCGGCGACGAAGCCGTCACCGCGATGCGCTTCCACCCGTGCCGCCGCCTGGTTCGCATTGCCGCCGGGCTGGCGGGGCAGATACTGCAGGGTGCCGTCTTCGAAGCGCAGGTACTCGCCATCGGACATGGCCACGAAGGGCCCGATGCGCACCACTTCGCGCTGGGTGGCGCGGTTGTCGGTGTCGATGACCGGCGCGTTGAAACGGACCACCTTGGCCTGCTCGCTGGCTTCCTGCAGCAGGGTGAACCACAGTCCCTCCAGCTGCACGATGCTGGGCAGGGTCTTGGACTGGGCGACTTCGACCAGCGCCTCGCCGCGACCCGGGAACTGGGCGGAGACCAGTGAATCCGCCAGCTGCTCGTTCAGGTCGCCGGCCGCGGCCCGGGCCGTGCCGAACAGCTCGCCGAACTCACCCTGGCGCTCGGCCAGCTGGGCGCGCAATTCGTCCAGCTTGCGGTCGTTGTCATTGCGGACCCGCTCCAGGCGGGCCGCTTCCTCTTCGGCGGCCTTGACTGCGGCGCGAATCCTGGCCAGCTCGGCTTTCTGCTTGTCGCGTTCACGCACGAAGCGGGCTTCCCGCTCCCTGTTCTGGGCGCTGACGGCCTGGCGCTCCTGCTTGACCGCGCGCAGCACGTCATCCAGGGAGGTTTTGTTCGATTCGGCAGCCCCGGCCACGCCCACGATCAGGGTGGACAGGATCAGGGCTTGGGCGATACGCCGGCAAAGCGGCAGCGGACGGATATCCAGTGTCATCACGGCGGCTCCCTAGTTGGCGGCTTGCGGGGCCGTGACCGGCACCGTCATCAGATTGGGCGAAATCAGTTCCTTGGCCATGCGCAGACCGGTGCGCACATGCGGCAGGAAGCTGCGGTCCAGGTCGGTCCAGCCGCCGGTCTTCGGATCGAAGATCTTCAGCACGCTGTCGTCATCCGTCTTGAACATCAGGGCCAGACGACCCACCCGCAGGAACTCGACGTTCTCGTAGCTGGCGCCGTCGGCTTCGATGTCGCCGCGATAGGCCTCAATCGTGCGGCCGTATTCGTTCTCGATCTGGTAGGCCTCGACGATCAGCCGGTAGCGCTGGGCGGCGGACTGGCTTGGGTCGTCCATCAACTGGCGCAGCCGGGCGATCCGGTCCGCGCGCTCCTTCGGCTGGAAGGGCAGGTCGCTCTCAACCAGCTTTTCCAGGGCGTCCAGCATGTCTTCCATCAGCGGCTGCACCGAGCGCTGCAGGCCGGAGATGTTGTCGATGTCGGCGCGCAGGGAAGCCAGCTCCCGCTCCTGCGCTTCGGCCTGCCGGCGCTGGGAGGCGTTATAGCGATCCAGCTGCTCGAGCTGCTTCAGGTTGGCCCGGTAATCGTTGAGCAGGTTCTGCGTCTGGGCATCCAGATCGTCAATGCGCTTCTGCGATTCTGCGGAAGCCTGCAGGGTGTTCTGGCTGGTCTTGACGACATCGTCCAGCGGCTTGGCAGACAGGGTCACGCTGCTCATTCCCAGCGCGAGGCCGACGACGGCCCGGCACCACGCGCCCGGTGTGAGAAC
>JBFKIN010000471.1:0-2477 GCA_041632255.1 Oceanococcus sp.
CCTGCTACGGACTGATCCGCAAGCAGACCAATATCGAAGCGACAAGCGGGCTGGCCATCGAGGGAGCGCTGCTGCTGCCCGTGGTTCTGCTCGGGCTGGCCTGGCTGCACGGCCGGGGCGAGGCACAGTTCATGGACAGCGGTTCAACGGCCCAGCTGCTCCTGGTGCTGGGCGGCCCCGTGACGGCACTGCCCCTGATTCTGTTCGCCTACGGGGCCCGGCGTATTCCCTATTCCGCCGTGGGCATGCTGCAGTATCTGGCGCCCACCCTGCAGTTGCTGATCGGGGTGCTGATCTATCATGAGCCCTTCGATCAGGATCGCCTGCTGGGATTCGCCCTGATCTGGCTGGCGCTGCTGATCTTCACCGGCGATGGTATCCGCCGGATGGCGCGCAGCCGCCCCAGCGGGCGACCCTGATGTCAACCAGCCGCCCGTCCGGTCGTTGACAGCCGTACCCACCTGACAGAAGCTGCGAGGCTCTCCAGGATTGCGCCGCGCCACACCATGACTCTGCACATCGAACTCATCCCGCTGCTGTCCATTGCCTGCGGCATCGCAATCCTGCTCCGCCCGCGGCTGTTGCCACGCATCGTGGCCGGCTTCCTGATCGCCGCCGGGGCGATCGAGATTCTCGGCCTGCGGCTGTTCTGAGGCCCCGCCCATGGAACAACTGGAACAGGTCAGCCAGATCATCGCCCTGACCATGGGGCTGGCCTGGGCCAGTGGCATCAATCTGTATGCCGCCATGCTGATGCTCGGCCTGATGGGGGCGACTGGTCAGGTCGAACTGCCGCCGGGACTGCAGATTCTTTCCGACCCGCTGGTCATCGGTGCAGCCGGCCTGATGTACTGCGTCGAGTTTTTTGCCGACAAGGTGCCCGGGGTCGACACCGGCTGGGATACCCTGCACACCTTCATCCGCCTGCCCGCCGGCGCCTTGCTGGCCGCCGGCGCGGTGGGTGAATTCGGACCCGCATCACAACTGGCCGCCGCCCTGGTGGGTGGCAGTCTTACGGCGGCCACCCACGCCACCAAGGCCGGAACCCGGGTCGCGATCAATACCTCGCCCGAGCCCTTCAGCAACTGGACGGCCTCGGTGGGCGAGGATGTCATGGTATTCGCCGGTCTCTGGGCCGCTCTGAACCACCCCTGGGTCTTCCTGGGCCTGCTGGTCCTGTTCATCCTGCTGATGGCCTGGCTGCTGCCAAAGCTGTGGCGCCTGGCTGCCCGCGTCTTCGGCGCACTCGGGCGGGCGCTGAGCCGCAAGCCGGCGACGCCGGAACCGGACAGGTCCGGCCCGCCCTAGCGCAAGGTACGCGGCGGCAGCCGGCCGGGAAGCTGCGGACCAGCCACACGACGGCCAGCAGCTTGTCGCGCGCGGCCTCCCCGCACAGGACGCGCAGCTTGGAAACCGGCAAGCCCTGCCCCCCGGGCGAGCAGGCGGATCGGCGCCTGATTCTCGTTGCCGCGCCGGGGCGCCGCGATCACGCTCAGCTTGAGCCCATGCGCCTGCCAGCCGACAATACGGTCAGGAAACGGCCGTCATCGGGACCGCGAGACGCCATGATCCGGCGGTGCCTTTCACCCAGGATGCCCCCAATCCCCCTCATCAAACATCAGCAATCCCATGGACAATTTCATCTGGCACAACCCACGCTGCAGCAAGAGCCGGCAGACCCTGCAACTGATCGAAGAGGCCGGCGTGTCGGTCCGCATCATTGCCTACCTGGAGCAGCCGCCCTCGGCCGACGACCTGGCGGAAGCCTGCAAGGGGCTGGATCTTGCGCCGCAGGACATCGTGCGCTCAAAGGAATCGCTGTTTGCCGAATTGGGACTGTCCCTCAAGGATGCGCGCTCCGCCGCCGACTGGTGTGCCCTGCTGTCCAGCCATCCAAAGCTGATCGAGCGGCCGATCGTGCGGATCAACGGTCGCTACGCTCTGGGTCGTCCACCCGAGAACGTTCAGGCTCTGCTTTGAGCGCCGGTCTGCGCCGGCCTTCGATCAGCCGTCGGCTGCCGCTGCCCAGCAGCTGGTTGACGGCGGAGATCGCGGCGTAAACGTTGTCCGCGGCGAAATCATGGATATTTCGCACCACCCGGCTGGTGTCGCGGGTGGCAGGAATGGCGTCCAGAATCTCGAAAGGGATCGCCGCAATGCCCTGGTGCACGGCGCGGACCGCCCGGGTACCGCCATCAATGCCGGATTCGGTGACCTCCTGCCATTCAGCCAGACGCCGCAGCGACTCCCGCCACCAGCGCAGGTCCGCCTTCAGCGCGGCGGTCCTCTCCAGCTGCGCCGCCAGCTCTGCCACCTGAAGCGCCAGCCGCCGCTCGTACCAGAGCAGCACGACACTGGTCACGATCAGGCCCGCGGCGATCCACTCAAGGCCCACGGTGCACCCAGACCTGGGCGCGCACGCCATATTTGCCCACCTCCGCTCTGATCTGTTTCAGTGTCTCGTCAAAGACGATGCG
>JBFKIN010000472.1:0-2469 GCA_041632255.1 Oceanococcus sp.
AGGTGCAGGTGCCCTATCTGGTTGATCCCAACACCGGCACCGAGATGTTCGAATCGGCAGCCATCCTGGACTACCTCGACCGCCACTACGGCTGACGCGCCGGTCGCAGACAGCCACCGGGCCCCACCCACCTGCCAGCCAACGCTGACAGGCCGCTGCGCTGCCAGTTGACGGCCGCTTCACCGCGGGCGGATGATCCTCTCCCGGTGAGAGTCCGCCCTTGCGGACTGATGCAGGAGAGGCAGATGCGTGAGCTCAGACGGTGCCGCGACCTTGTGGCCGCTTTCCTGCTGGCGGGCGCCCTGGGAGCCTGCAGCAGCAGTTCGGGCAGCGGAGACAATCCGCTCAACCCGGATGACCCCACTTCAAGAAATACGCCGAAGAGCGCCCTGCAGACCCAGCCCTTCGCCAGTTGCGACGCCTTGCGCGCCTATTACAGCGAGGCACTGACCCAGGAAATCCTCACCCAGTACCGCTATGGCCACTGCTTTGGCTGTGAACCGGGCGTATTTGAACCACTGACCACCGAGGCTGCCGCGCCGAGCGACAACTTCGGGGCGGCGCCGGATGCCGCAGAGCGCGAGGTCAGCCAGACCAACACACAGGAAGCCGGCGTCGACGAGGCCGATATCATCGAGACCAATCCGAATGGCACCGAGATTTTCGTGCTGCGCCAGTTCCCCGCGGAGCTGCTGGTCATCGACAGCGCCGACCCCGCCAATCTGCGCATTCTGTCGCGCACCGCGCTGGACAGCGAACGCCGGCCGGGCGGCATGTTCTTCGACCCCGCCAACCAGCGTCTCGCGGTGATCCTGCGACAGGCCTATTTCTACGCCTATGCCGGCGGCGGTGGCGGCGCGCCGGCCATGGCGGTCGAAGACGCGGCATTCGCGCCTCCGCCCTACGTGGACGGCACCGAGCTGCAGTTCTACGACGTCAGCGATCCCGCGAATCCGCAGCTGGTCGACCGTTTCGTGACCGACGGACACTATGTGGATGCGCGCCGGATCGGCTCGCGCATCCATCTCGTCAGCCAGTTCGGCTTCCCCTATCCGCAATCCCTCTATGCCAACGAGGACTTTCAGCGTCAGGCCTGGCAGGAGTATCCGCAGGCCTGGCAGGCGGATGACACGGCAGAAATCGAGCGCCTGGCGACCGCCATCCGCGCTCATATCGAGGCCGCCGTGGCCGGCATGGGCGACGCCGACCTGCTGCCGGCCGAGTCCACGCAGACAGGCGGAGAAGCCCGGCTCGCCTGCACAGCCATCTGGCACCCGGAAGTGCCTGCCCGTCTGGGCCTGGTCCTGATCAGCAGCATCGACACCGATGGTACGGGGCTGTCCACCCTGGGCAGCATCAACAATTCCTGGCAGATCTACGCCAGCAGCGACAGCCTGTACTTGCTGCAAAGCAGCGGCGGCTGGTGGTTCGACCCGGCGCAGAAACAGCAGACCGCGATCAGCCGCTTCGATCTGTCCAGCGGCAGCGCGACGGCCGGCGCGGTGGGCCTGGTCGATGGCTGGGTCGGCGACCGCTTCTGGCTCGGCCAGTATCAGGATCACTTGCGCGTGGTCAGCAGCGAAGGACGATTTTCCGGTCCGGATCAGGCCTTCGTGCAGCACCACCATCTCAGCGTGCTGGGCCTCGACGATATGAACCAGACGGGCCAGGCGGCCAGTTTCGTGGACGTGAATGAAAAGCCACGCGAGACCGTACGCGCCGTCCGCTTCGTCGGCAGCCGCGGCTATGTGGTGACCTTCGAGCAGATCGACCCCCTGTTCACCTTCGACCTGAGCGATCCGGCTGCGCCGCGGAAGGTCGCCGAGCTGGAGATTCCAGGCTTTTCCACCTACATGCACCCGCTGGGCGACACCCACCTGCTGACGATCGGTCGCAACGCCGGCGACGGCGGGGTGGGCACCGGACGCGGCTACCAGCTGCAGATTTTTGATGTGAGCAATCTGGCCGCGCCAGCCGTGGTCGCGGCCCACGAACCCGCCCTGGCCGATGAGGACTATGCCTTCAGCCTGGCCGAGTACGACCCGCACGCCTTCACCTATCTGGCGTCGGCGGGGCTGCTCAGCATCCCGGTGCAGATCAGTTCGCCGGACAGCAGCCGCGCGCTCAGCGGCTTCATCGCCTATCGCATCAATGCCGCCAGCGGCAGCGAGAGCATCATCGAGTACGCCCGCGTCGATCACAAGGATGAAGCCCAGGACAGCGGCAGCGGTTGCCCCGCCAACCGCGACGATCTGCCGCCAGAGGGCTGCAGCGGTTTCGCGCCGGTGATCTACAACGAGCCGCTGCGCAGCGTGATCATCTTCGAGGCCGGCGCGCTGCCACCGCTGGATCCGGACAGGGCGACCCTGCTCACCCTGTCCTCCGCCAAGCTCAAGGCGCTGGACGCCAGCGGCGCCAGCGGGCAGGAGCTCGACACGCTGCCGCTTTCCGAATAGCGCCCCTGCCGTG
>JBFKIN010000473.1:0-2464 GCA_041632255.1 Oceanococcus sp.
AAGCAGCGCGCATCATCCCGGACTTCAGGATCGGTCAGGGCCAGCTGCGGACCTTGGCCGGCGGGCTCGCCGTGGCAGGCCGGCACCAGCTGCAGGAATTCCAGGCCGGTGAACTGCCCGGCGTAGATCTGCCGCACCTCGGAGCCGATGATCTCCATCACGTAGTCCGGGTCGTCCAGCGACACCCACTCACCCTGGAGCCGCGCCCGCAGCCCGGCATCCGGATCGCCCTGCGGATCCGGCCTGACCCCGTCGAGCACGACGGCAGCGGTGATATCTCCCACGTCGGTCAACCGACCGCTTATGCGCAGGGGCGCATTCAGCGGGAGCCCATCGATGAAATCCAGCAGGGCGCCATCGGTCTGATCTGCCCGGTAGGCGTAGAACTTCCAGCCCTGACCATGGAAGGCGCACAAATCCACCCCGTCGATGATGTCGCAGCCCTGATTCAGCACCGGCCAGCTCTGCCGGACGCCGGGGGCCAGCGGATCCTCGATCACGCTGGCATGGGCAGCGATCAGCAGCACCGGGGCGGCCAGGGCCAGAAACCATGACCACCTCACAGCGCCGAACGCCCGAACCGTGCAGATTGACAGGGCACCACGTCAGGGCCTCAGCGTGATGACGGGTGTGACCACGCCATTGCACTGATAGCAGCAATTGCTGCAGCGCTGGCTGTTCTTGTATCCGGTGCCCCAGTAGATGTCCTCCCTGTTCTTCACCCAGGCGCCATAACACAGGGTTTCACCGACCAGGCAAGAGGTCTTGATGCTGTGCACCTGATAGTCGTCGAACAGGTAAACCCGGCCGGGCCCGGGCCAGCTGTAACGCACCCGGTTCTGCGAATACAGGGCCAGCTCCACCACATTGGGGTGCCCGCTTTGAATCTGCCATTCGATGTACTGTGCATCCGCATCGGTGGCGTAGACACCGGACATGAGCACTGCCAACAAGACAATGAACAAGCGCATGGGCAGATTCTCCTTTTGATGATCGAAGCCCTGCAGCCCTGATTGTTATTGATCCACGGCCCCGCTCTGGACGAAGCCCGAGAACATGCTCTCACTTCGTTGCGGCGGTGTCACCCTGCCTCCAAGCTCGCGGCATGGCGATGGCCGGCTGCACGCCGGAGTCGGTGTCACCTGCTCCGCCTTTCTTCCTTTACCGCTGCATCGTCATGATGCCCGTGAACTGGGTCACAGCCTGCCCGTCCGGCGCCGTGCTACCGTCCGCCACGGACGATCGGTGGCAGAGCCTGTGGGCGCTGTCACGCGCAGGCAGGGTGAAATCGAATCGGACGCCGGATTTCACTTACGGCAGGCCCGTCTTTCATGCTAACTTGCAAAGACGTCCAGGGTGTCAGACTGTCTGGCGAATGCCGCGGGCAGCCTGAACAGGGGTGTGGTCAGGCGGAGGCGAAATATGGTGAGTCGATTCAGGACCTTGGTTCCGGACAGGGCACGGAGCCTGCGCGTCGCAAGCACGATCGGTCTGGCACTGACCTTGCTCGCCTGCTCCTCGGGCGAGCAGCGGGACGCCATTGCACCGGCCGCAACCATGGTCAGCGGCGCAGTCACCAAGGGCTCGACGGTCGGCGCCAGCATCAGCGTTTTCGCCTTCGATTTCTCCGGACAGCCGGTCGGCGCCGCGCTGGCCACCACCACCTCCGATGCCAATGGCAATTTCCAGCTCAGCGGCCTGAACCCGGCCCGCGCCTATCTGGTCCGCGCCTGCGGCGGGGCCTTCAAGGACGAATCCGACGAATCCGGCCTGCGGGTCGTCACCCTGGCCAGCAACCAGTGCCTGGAATCGGTCCTGCCGGCGGGCGCCACCGGTGTGGCCGTGACGCCCTATACCCAGGCCCTGGTCGACAAGATTCGCCGGGAAGCCGTGAACAACAGTTTTGCCAGCCTGCTCAACAGCGCCCGAAGCATTTTCGCTGACGCCATTGGTTTCGACGTCCTGCTGACTCTGCCCACCGACCCGATCGCACCCAGCGGCTCACCCCAGCAGATTGCCTACGATATGGCCCTCGGCGGCGCAGCCGCCACGATGAACCGGCTGGCTATCCAGTCCGGCCTGCCCGGGTTCACATTCGAGATCATTCTCGCCTTCTCGCGCGATCTGTCTGACGGCCGGCTGGATGGTCAGGCCGACGGCGCAGCCATCGAGATCAACGGCGCCACTCTTCAGGATCTGGACATCAACACCCTGATCCGGCTGTTCCGCAACAACAATTTTTACGCCGGCTACCAGGATGCCATGCTGGTGGAGATCAATGAGGATCTGCTGAGCCAGCGGGCCACGGCGGAAGCCAATGATCAGCCGCCGGTTGCCGTCGATGACGTCTATGCCGGCACACCTGGCCAGGTCCTTGAGGTACCAGCTCCCGGCGTGCTGGCCAATGACCGCGACCCCAACGGCCTCGAGATTCGCGCGCGCCTGATCAGCGGCCCGACGAGTG
>JBFKIN010000474.1:0-2459 GCA_041632255.1 Oceanococcus sp.
GAACGGAAGGGCGGCCATCAGCATGATCAGCGCGGCCAGACAGCTGGCCGCCTCGGCCTGCAGGACGGCCTTGGGCCGATGCTGCATCAGATCATGACAGCGAGGACAGCGCGCCGACTCCCCACGCCCGAGCACCGGCATGGTCACCACCAGATCACAAACGGCACAGGCGCGCACACGACGCCCGCGTCTCGAAGCCACTGCCTGTCGGTCCACCCTGCCTCAGCCCGGTTGCACGAGGCTCACCACTTTGCCACGGCTCTGCGCTCGGGGCCATGCCCGCCCCGCCCACGCTGTGGACCGGCCGGCAGCATCGACTGAGCGCCCCCGTCACTGACCGCGCCCGGCGAGCGCATCACTGCCGCCGTAGCGCCACACAGCGGCCGGGAACGGACCCCGCTGCAATTTGCACATTTTTTGCAATCTGCAAATCGATTTTGCAAAGGCATCGCGCCAGAAAAATGGCGTTCCCCAGAGGACAGCCCCATCTGCATGTTTTCCCATACTTTTTCTTGACGGGGTGGTTGGCATGATTCGTGAAACAGGGATTGCAAACCAAAGCTTTACAGACACATTACATTCCAGGGACCTCCGCCATGATCAGCCTCCTCACCGAATCTGTCACCACCCTCGCCGCCTCAAGCCTGCTGGCCACGGCGGTCGTTACGCCGGCCAAGCGCAAGCGTGGGGAGAGCTCTGCATCCGGCACGAATAATCAGACTTTCCTGACCCAGCCGCTGCCGCAGCGCCGCATCGTTACCGGCGAAAATACCGACTCCAACGTCGTGACCCTGCCGCCGCCGGCGCGCAAGCTGCGCACCCGGCCGGCTCATCCGCGCCGTCAGCCGAGCGCCACGCATCTGGTGGATCTGGACGAAGCGCCGGAGTCCTTGCCGGGTCTGTTCGGCGATCTGGAAATGCTGTTCCGCCAGCGTCTGGCCAGCGACCCGCGAAATGTGGACATCCGCTTCAAGCTGCTGGAAGTCGCTTACACCGTCGGCAATGCGGAAGTCTTCATGACGGAATATCTGATCCTGCGTGAACAGCTCACCGACGAGACTGATCCGCGCGTGGGCACCATGCAGGGCTGGGGCAAGGACCTCATGCCTGAACATCCCCTGTTCCGCAGCTGCTCCGCGCAGCCCAGGACCGAGGCCGACAGCCAGGTTGCTCGCCGCAAAAGCAATCGCCACTACGATTCGCTGGGCTACCGCCGCGCCCAGCCCGCGCTGGAAGCGCTGCGCGCGAAATACACCGCCCAGTGGAAAGGGCTGGAGAAGGCCATTTACGCCATGGCGCTGGATTTTGATGCCAGCCGCGAACTGGGACGCTGGGCGCGCAAGGGCAACGGCAACAAGGGCGCGAAGATCGTCGTCCGGCACGGCAATGCGGGCGCCTTCCATCCGGTGAGCTTCAATGCCCGGGCCCAGGTCGTGATCGCCGAGCGCATGGGTTTTCAGCATGTCGTCACGGCCGCTCGCTCGATCGAACATGCTCTGGCCGTGGTGCGCGGTATCGAAGATGCCGCAGGCAAGATGAGCTGCGAAATTTTCATCGATGCCGTGCTGGCCAGCGCCGCACCCAAGGCCGTGGAACAACTGCAGGTGGAAGGCGTCGTCATTCACTGGCCGGACGCGAACCTCGACCAGGACGACCCCGACACCGATTCTCGCGTCCTCGCGCTGAACAAGATGCTGGCCAACCCGGGCAAGAACTTTTACGTGTGTGATCTGGGCAGCGGTCCGGCCCCGTACAGCGGCATCATCCGCGATATCCAGACGGTCATGGGGCGTGTGGTCCAGGGTCAGCTGCGAAGCCGCGGCTTCAAGGCGACGCCGGACGCGGTCGTGACCTGTGCGGAAAGTGGCCAGAGCGGCATCAGCATGCTGTTGTCCTTCCTCGACAAGGAAACGACGCGCATGTACTGCATCGAACCGAATGAGCGCAATGGGGACTACGCCAGCCACGAGGCCATCGACATGCGCGCCCGCCGCGAACACGACTGGCTGCGCAAGGCCAACCGGGTGAAGTACTGCGTCGCCCCGGCCAGAAAAAACCAGTCTTCCCGGGACCAGGGCGCGAACGGCGTCGGCAACCAGGACGCCAACCGCAGCGCGCTGGCCCTGGCCGCGAGCATTGCTGCCGGCATGCCGGAGGGCTCGACGGTGCTGGTGCAGCTGGCTGCCAACGGCGCGCGCAAGAGCTGAACGAAAAGCCACTCGCTCGAAGCCGGCGCCAGCGCCGGCTTCGTCGCGCGCGGCTCCCGAATCACATCACCGCGTCGTTCAGGTCGCACGGGACTGGGTTCACAGGCGTTCGAGTTCCACCTCTCGCGCCCAGTAGATGCCCTTGAGGACTGTTTTCCCGGGGCGTAGCTCACCCAATAAGCGCGCGTACTCATCCAGCTGCCCGGCGTAATGCGCTGCCGCCTCCGGGCTGCGCGCCCCGGTCTTGTAGTC
>JBFKIN010000475.1:0-2438 GCA_041632255.1 Oceanococcus sp.
GATGTAGTCCTCATAGACCGCTTCCACATAGCCGGAACTGACGCCGGCCATAGGCGTACTGGCCAGGAATTTCCTGATGAGGTCCCCACTCATGAACGTCTCCGGATGCCCTGCAATTTGCGGGCATTATTCTACGGGAACAAGCTGGCCAATGGGGCCAATCAGCCGGAAAACATTACTTTTTTTGCTCCCAGGACCCGACAAGATCGCGCAGGTAGTCACGAAAACCGTCCGCCAGCTCCGAGTGCTTCAACCCGAATTCCACGTTGGCTTCGAGGTAACCGTGCTTGCTGCCGCAGTCATATCGCTTGCCTTCAAACTCGTAGGCCAGGACCGTCTGCTCCTCCAGCATGCGCGCGATGGCATCGGTCAGCTGAATTTCGCCGCCCGCCCCCCGACCGGTATTCGCGAGCAACTTGAAAATGCGGGGAGTCAGGATGTAGCGGCCGACAACAGCCAGGTTGGACGGCGCATCCTCCGGCTTGGGCTTTTCCACGATGCGTTTGATCTCGGATACACCCTGTCCGATCTCCTCGACCTCGACGATCCCGTACTTGTGGGTCTCTTCCGGCGGCACGCGCTGCACCGCGATGACGCTGGTGCCGTACTCCGAGTAGACCCGCTGCATCTGCGCCAGGCAGGAGCGTCGGTGCCCGTCGATCAGGTCATCCGCCAGGATCACCGCGAAGTCCTCATCCCCAACGGCCGGCTCCGCGCAGAGAACCGCGTGCCCGAGGCCCAGAGAGTCGGGCTGGCGGATGTACATGCAGGTAGCACCCGCCGGCAGCACGTCGCGCAGGACTTCCAGGTCCTTGGTCTTCCCCTTGAGCTCCAGGGTGTGCTCCAGCTCATAGGACCGGTCGAAATGATCGAGGATCGAATTCTTGTGGTTGCTGGTGATGAAGACCAGCTCTTCAGCGCCGGCTGCAACCGCTTCGGCCACGGCATACTGGATCAGCGGCTTGTCAACGATAGGCAGCATCTCCTTCGCACTGGCCTTGGTCGCCGGCAAGAATCGCGTGCCGAGCCCGGCCACGGGGAACACCGCTTTGCGGATGCGCATCTTAGTCTCCTTTCACCCAGCTCCCGGCCAGGATGGGTTTGTGGGTCTTGGCGTCTTTGACTTCGAACACGAAGCGCTCTTTTTCTTCCTGGCCATGCAATTTCGCCGCGCCGGGCAAAAACAGGGGCGTCTTGAACTCCACGTCCAGCACCCCGGGCGACTCGACTGCTACCGGCAGAGTAGCCGCGGTCCGCGCCAAGGTCCACATCCCGTGGATGATGGCGCGCTTGAAACCCAGCAGGCGCGCCGTCGGCGCAGTCAGGTGAATCGGGTTCACATCGCCTGACACCAACGCATAGCGACGGCCCAGATTACCCTTGAGCGACCAGTGCGCCAGCTCGGGCAGCTGGCTCGGCTCAGCGGGCGGTGGCGTCTTCTTTTCCTTCTTCTGCTCGCCGTCCTTGTTCTCGCTGCGCCGGCTCAGGATGGTGCTGATCGCGCGCCACACCACCTCGCCCTGAGGGCTGGCAAATTCAGTGACGAGATCGAACTCGTAACCGCGCGCGGTCTGTCGGATCTCCTCGATCTGAACCGAAACGTCATAGCTCCCATCGACCCGCAGCGCCTGTTTCTGCTCGATGCGATTGGCCACGTGCACCATGCCCATCGCCGCCAGCGGAAACTCCGGGTGCCCCATCAGATGAAGATGCAGCGGGAAGGCCATGACCTGCGGATAGCAGATCGGCAGAAATTCGGACTTGGTCCCGCCGCAGACCTTGCGGTAGGCATTGACCATCAGCGGCTTGGGCCGGGCATTGTCCGCGGTTGCGATCAGCGGTTCTTTCAGTTCCACCTGCTTGGACGGCCGCGACATCGCGACCTTGCCGAAAGCCGGCAGCGCCGGCGGCAGCCGGTCGAAGTTCAGTTCAGTCATCGCTTACCCCTGGGGCTGTTGGATTTCAAGGAATTTGTTCGGCGATTGTCAGACGAACGGGCTCTGCGGGCAGCTGATCCAGCGCCACGCTGACCATCCAGTCGCCGGACTGCGGGATGGCCTGCCCAGTTTCGCTGATACGGGCCACCAGCGTCCACGCACTGAAGCTGGACAGCGTCATGCCCGGGAGCATGCTCATGCTGTCGTCCAGCCGCACCCGCAGCGGCCATTGCGTGCCACCCAGCGGCTGACGGTGAACCGCGAGAGGCATGGGCGGCCCCTGCAGCGCCTTGGCATAGACGAACAACGTGGCCGTATCGGGCACTTGGTCTGCCACACCGGCAGCCAGATCCACCTGGACCGCAATCACCGGCCCGGAGGCGGCGGCCGTCGCAGCCGGCTCCACACCGAAGTCGTTGCGCAGGATCTCCGCCATCTCCGGCGGCAGATCGGGGTGCGCCGCGAGTTTTCCGAGATACTCGTCGCGCGCTGCCGCATCAC
>JBFKIN010000476.1:0-2391 GCA_041632255.1 Oceanococcus sp.
ACCTTCGGTGAACGGCCACCGGCCCGGTCGACCGTGGTCAGCGAACTGCTGATTCCCGGTGCGCTGGTCGAGGTGGACGTGATCGCCGTGGCCGGCCAGTCCTCTCAGTCGTAACGGTAGATCAGGTCCAGGCCAAGCCGTCGCGGTTCGCCCCAGACGACGGCGCGGTCGGCCTGCGGCAGATTGTCCACCGCACTGAGCGGATACTCCTCGTCCAGCAGGTTCTTGCCCCACAGCGCCAGGTCCAGCGTGCCGCCCCAGCCCGGGCGAAGATCGCTGAGCATCAGTCGGGCGTTGACGGTCCAGTAACCGGGCAGGGTGGTGAGGCCGCGCCGCGGCTCGGCGATCACCAGACCGCTGCGTTCGCCCATGTAGTTGGCGCTGGCGTAGCCGCGCAGCAGACCCCAGTCGCCCCGCAGCAGGCTCCAGTCCAGCGAAAAGACGCCGGAATGGGGCGGCGCCGCGTTGAAGGGATAGAGGTGGGCGACATTGTCGCCATTGATGTCGATGACCTCTTCAACCGTGGCGTCGAGAAAGGCGTACTGCAGGCCCAGGATCAGCCCGCGGGCCGGGATGAAGGCGCCTTCCAGCTCCAGCCCGTTCATCCGCGCCTTGCCGGCGTTGCGCGCCTTGGTGTCGGCGATGGTGCCGGCGATCAGGAAGTTGGTCTGCATGTCGGTGAAGCGGCTGAAAAAGGCCGCCGCATTGATGCGCAGCGCCCGATCCAGCCATTCGCTTTTCAGCCCCAGCTCCAGGGATTGCACCCGCTCGGGGCGGAAACCCTCGATGAAACCAAAACCATAATTCTGGCCATCGGAAGCGGCGCCGGAGGCCCCGGAGATCTGCGGGTCGCGGGTGTTGAATCCGCCGCTCTTGTAGGCGCTGGCGTAGGACAGATAGGTCGTGGCGGTTTCGGTCAGATCGAACTGCAGGCTGGCCGAGGGCGACAGGTCGTCGTATTCCTTCGAGGCGTCTATGTCGACGAATTCGTCCGGCGAACCGGCGGCTTCCTGCGGGATGGGAAAGGCGGCAAAACTGCCGTCGGCGGCGCGCAGTTCCAGCCACTGCGTCTGGATGAAATCCTTGGTCGCCCAGCGCTCATCACGGGACAGGCGCAGTCCGAGGCTGAGATTCAGGCGCCGGTTCCAGCGCTCCGGTCGCCAGCCGATCTGGCCGAACACCGCGTAGGCCGCATTTTCGATGCCGACCAGATAATCCCAGTAGGCCGACAGGCGCGGGTCGGTATAGGTGGCGGCGGTCTGCTCCAGTTCCGGCACCAGGCCGAGCAGGTTGTCGTATTGCTCCGGGTCCGCATTGGAACTGAGGATGTGATGTACCGGACCGCCATCCTCGCCGCCGTTTTCGGTGAAATAGTAGACGCCGGCGATGAAGTCGAGTCGATCGTCGAAGGCGCTGCCGGAAATCTGCAATTCGTGTGACCACTGCTCCTGGAAGGTCCGCGGAATCACCAGCGGCGTGGGTTCGCCACCATTGACCTCACGGGCCGCGGCGCTGTCGTAGGCGCCGGTGTCCAGGCGAAACTCGGTGGAGCCGGCGCCGCCGCCCAGGTCCGGGTACTGGAGGTCTTCCAGCGTGCGCCGGGAACCGAGGTATTTGAGATCCAAGGCGCCAAAGCGTTTCAGGACCGTCAGGGTGTGGCCATCCACTTTGGCCTGCGAGGCCTGCATGGGAGCGCCGCTGGCCAGGCTGTGCAGGCGCCGGTCCGCATAGATGGTATGCGCCTGGGCGAAGCGCTTGAAGTACTCGGCCAGGCCATGGTGGGTTTCCGGCGTGAGCTGCGACTGGAACATGTAATTCACATAGCTCAGGTCGGTGAAGTCGTAGCCGTAATCCACGGTCCAGCTGTCGCGGGGCTGCCAGCGCGCATCGAAACGCAATCCCAGGGCCCGACGGTCGCCGAAATCCTCGCCCGGCCCGGTGTTGTCAACGAAGCCGTCGCTGCGCTGGCCCAGGAAGGCGAACTTGACCGCCAGATCGTCGGCCAGGGGCAGGTTCAGCACGCTCTTGCCGGTCATCAGGTTGCGCTCGCCGAAGGTCAGCCGATGCTGCATGAACAGAGCTTGCGGGTCTGGTCGTCGGCTGATGATGTTGACCGCGCCGCCTGTGCTGTTGCGGCCGTAGAGCACGCCCTGTGGCCCGCGCAGTACCTCCATGCGCTCGATGTCGGCCAGGTCCAGCGCCAGGCCGACATTGCGGGCCAGGTAAATGCCGTCGACGTAGATGCCGACTGCCGGGTCCTGGGTGACCTGGGACTCATTGACCCCGACCCCGCGAATGGTGATGCGCAGCGTCGTTGCGGACAGGGGGAAGGGTTCCACCACCATGCTGGGGACATTGGCGCGCAGATCCTCCAGTCCGCCGATGCCGCGC
>JBFKIN010000477.1:0-2384 GCA_041632255.1 Oceanococcus sp.
CCGGAGCGCGAGGGGCGCACCCGCTATCTGTCGCAGTTCCTCTCCCTGCTCGGCGGTGCGGCCCTGCTGGTCAACCTGCTGCTGACGCCTCTGATCCTTCGCTGGCTGGGCGCGATCGGCGCTTTGCTGTTCCAGCCGGTGGCGCTGATCGTGACCTCCCTGGCCTTCTTCCAGGGCCCGGCCCTGGCCAGCGGTGCGATCATGAAGCTGGCGGATCGGGGCCTGTCCTATTCGCTCAATCGCGCGGCCAAGGAACTGCTTTACGTGCCGGTGGCGCCGGCCCTGATCTACAAGGCCAAGGCCTGGATCGACATGTTCGGCTACCGTGCCTTCAAGGTCATCGGCGCGGTGGCCATCCTGGCGCTGACCCAGTGGAGCGGCTGGCTGACGGAGCCGGCAGCCTACAGCCCCTTCATCGTGGTGGTTGCGCTGTTCTGGATCGCTCTGGTGCTGCTGCTGGCCCGGCCTTACCGGGAACTCACCGCGCGCGAGGCGGCGCTGCGCGCGGCGGCGGCGTCGACGGCATCAGCCGGTCCACGCTGAGCGCGAGCTTTTCCAGCCATTCGTCACCGCGCGGATCATGCGACAGGGCCACCACGATGTAGTGCTTGCCGTCGTGCTTCACGATGGCGCTGTCCGAGTGGTAGTCGCGCCAGGTGCCGGATTTTCGGTAAATCTCGGCGTCGGGAAAACGCTGATACAGACCCTTGACGAATTTGTGCCGAATGCCCGGGCGGGAAAGGATTTCCTTCATCTCGCGTGAGGCTTGCGGCGAGATCAGCCGGCCGGTTTCCAGCAGGTAGTAAAAGCGTGCCACCTGGAAGGTGGTGGCGGCATGCGACAGTTGCTGCAATGGTTCACGACGAAAGGCGGGTTCCGGGCCATACGGTTTACCGACCCACAGACCTCCGCCCTGGTCCAGGTCGTACAGGCGGTAGCGATCAGACATCAGCAGATCGGCCAGATAGTCGCGACCCACCAGGTTCAGAACCCGGGTGGCGGCCGGGTTTGAGGAGACCCGGATCATGGCGACCAGGTCTTCCTGCAAGGCCGCACTCCGCTTGAGTTCGCCATCATGCATGCGCTGATAGGCGCCGAGCAGAATGGCGATCTTGGGCAGGCTGGCGCTGTAGAACATCTCGCGACCATTGACCCCGGCCATGCGCGGACGGGCCGGATCCGCGAGATCGACAACGGTAATCGCCAGCCGTCGGTCGCGCACTGCGCGGGTCAGTCCCAGCTGGCTGATGGCTGACTCCAGCCGGGCCTGCAGGGCGGATTCCCGCGCATCCCGGAGGGCCGGGTAGCTGGTGGTGGCCCATGCGGTGTGGGCAAACAGCAAAAAACCGCCAAGAACGAAAAGCAGGTGTTTCATGGTCATCATTCTGAGGCTGGCCGGGTGGCCTGGCGAGAGCCGCTCAGACAATATTTTTTGTTGCGTGATCCCGTTTTCGTTCGCTGCGTGAAAAATAAATTCAGGGCCTGTCCGAAGGCGGCCGGGCCGCCTGCAGGCCCGGAGCGCCGCCGGGCGCAGGAGTCTGCGTGCATGCCGCGCGTGGCCGGCCTGTTCACGAACGGGACCGCCGGTGTTCCGCATCGATCAGCAGGCGCTTGCGCGGCAGGCCCCAGCGGTAGCCGCCCAGGCCTCCGTCCCCGCGCAGCACCCGATGACAGGGGACCAGAACAGCGATGCGGTTGGCCGCACAGGCTGAAGCGGCGGCCCTGACGGCCTTTGGCGAGCCGATCCCGCGGGCGAGTTCGGTGTAGCTCAGCACTTCACCCTCGCGGCTGCGGATCAGGAACTCCCAGACCTTCAGTTGGAAGGCGGTGCCCCGCAGATCCAGGGGGAGTTCCGGGCGCTCGCCATGCTGGCTGAGATAGGCATCGAGGGCGCTGATCCAGGCATCCAGTGCGGAGGAATCCTGCGCCCCGGAGGCTCGCAGTTCCGCGCGCGGAAACTCGGCGGTGAGTTGCTCCAGCAGGCCTTTGCGGTCCTCACCGAACTGCACGAAACAGACGCCGCGCGTGGTCGCCGCCATCATCAAGGGGCCGAGGGCCGTGTCCCGGCAGGCATGGTGAATGATTTCGCCGGCGCCGCCCGCCCGATAGGCCGAGGGCGTCATGCCAAGACGCCCGTCGGCCTGGGCATGCAGACGGCTGGCCGAGCCGTAGCCGGCGTCGTGCATGGCGTCGGTGATGCTGGCGCCCGCGCGCAGCCGGGATTTCAGGCGTCGCAGCCTGGCGCCGGCCTGGAACTGGCGTGGCGTGACGCCGAACAGGGCCTTGAAGCGACGTTGCAGGTGGCCAGGGCTGAGTCCCGACCAGCCGGCCAGGTCCTGCAGGGTCAGGCTGACGTCGGCATGGTCCTGCAGATGGCGGGAGAG
>JBFKIN010000478.1:0-2383 GCA_041632255.1 Oceanococcus sp.
CCCCCGTCTGGATGATGCGCCAGGCCGGCCGCTACCTGCCCGAGTACCGCGCCACCCGCGCCACGGCCGACGGCTTCATGGGCCTGTGCCAGAACCCGGAGAAAGCCTGCGAGGTCACGCTGCAGCCTCTGCGGCGCTACGCCCTGGATGCCGCGATCCTGTTCTCGGACATTCTCACGGTGCCGGATGCCATGGGCCTGGGCCTGTATTTCAGCGAAGGTGAGGGACCGCGCTTCGAGCGGCCCCTGCGCAGCGCAGCCGATATCGCAGCCCTGACCCTCCCGGATCCGGAGACCGAGCTCGGCTACGTGATGGCGGCGGTCCGCACCATCCGCGCGGCCCTGGACGGTCAGGTGCCTCTGATCGGTTTTGCGGGCAGCCCCTGGACGCTGGCCACCTACATGGTCGAAGGCGGCTCATCCAAGACCTTCAGCCGCATCAAGGCCCTGCGGTACACCGATCCGGCCAGCCTGCAGCGTCTGCTGGACACCCTGGCCGACGCGGTCGCCGCCTACCTCAATGCCCAGGTGGCCGCAGGCGCACAGGCCCTGATGATCTTCGACACCTGGGGCGGGGTACTGGCGCATCAGGACTATCTCGATTTCTCGCTCGCTGCCGGACAACGCATCCGCGAACAGCTGGTGCGCGAAGCGGATGGCCGCAAGGTGCCGGTGGTCTGGTTTACCAAGAATGGCGGCCTGTGGCTGGAACAGCAGGCGGACGCCGGCTTTGATGGCCTGGGCCTGGACTGGACCGTCCACCTCGGCGAGGCCCGCCAGCGTGTCGGCGACCGGGTCGCATTGCAGGGCAATCTTGACCCGTCAGCACTGCTGGGACCACCAGCCGCCATTCGCGAGCAGGTGGCCAGAACCCTGGCCGAATTCGGCTCAGGCGATGGCCACGTTTTCAATCTGGGTCACGGCATCACACCCGAGGTGGATCCTGAACACGCCGGTGCGATGATTGCCGCCGTTCACGAACTCAGTCCGCAATACCACGACTGACACCATGCACCTGCCACGCCCTGTCCTGCCCGGACTGATCCTGTGTGCACTCGCCGCGCTGCCCGCCAGCGCTGGCGAGGGTCTATGGCCGCTGCAGGCCCTGCCGGAAAACACCCTCAAGTCCGAATTCGACTTCGTACCCGACGACAGCTGGCGAGCCCGATTGCAAGGCGCCTCGCTGCGCCTGAGCGGCGGCTGCTCCGCCGCGTTCGTATCGGCGGACGGACTGGTGCTGACCAACCACCATTGCGTCAGTCGCTGCATCGCGCAGCTCTCCGGCCCGAAGAACAATCTGCTGGAGTCGGGTTTTGTCGCCCGCAGCCGCGAACAGGAGCAGATCTGCCCCGAACTGGAACTGAACCAGACCCTCGAGTCCCGGGACATCACCGCCGAGCTGGCCACCGTAAGCGCAGGCCTGTCAGAAGCTCAGGCCGCCACGGCCCGTGCGGCCGCACGTCAGGTCCTGATTGATCGTTGCCAGGCGGGGCGGGTCGAGCGGCGTTGCGAGGTGGTCAGCCTGCATGGCGGAGCCCGCTTCGAAATGCACAGCTACCGCCGCTATACCGACGTACGACTGGTCTTCGCCCCGGAAACCGCCATCGCCCGCTTTGGCGGCACGCCGGACAGTTTCAGCTTTCCCCGCTACGCCCTGGACATGGCGCTGTTGCGCGTCTATGACGATGGCCAGCCGTTTGCGCCGGTGGCGCATTTCGCCCCGAAGCTGGAAGGCGCGCGGACCGGCGAGCTGGTCTTCGTGACAGGCTACCCGGGATCAACCCAGCGCGAGCTGACCGTCGCCCAGCTGATCACCCTGCGTGATGTGATCCTGCCTCAGCGCATGGCTTATCTCTCCGAGCTGCGCGGTCTGCTGCGGCAGTTCGCCGCCCAGGGGGACGCCGAAGAGCGGATGAGCCGGCGGGAACTTCTGAGTATCGAAAACACCCTGAAAGCCTTTCGTGGTCGGCACGCTGCGCTCAGCGAACCGGGCCTGCTCGAGCCACGCCTGCGCCGGGAGGAAGAGCTGCGTGCCCGGCTTGGCCGCGACAAGGTCCTGCGGCAGACCACCGCAGGCGCCTGGGAGGCCATAGCCGCCGCTCAGCAGACCTGGCGAGAGCTCTATACCGAATACTCCATGCTGGAGCTGATGCGCGGCTATCAGTCGGATCTGCTGTCCATTGCGCGCCATCTCCTGCGCGCCGCCGAGCAGCTTAAAAAGCCGGATCTGCAGCGTATGCCGGAGTATCGCGAAGACGCCCTGCCCCAACTGACTCAACGCCTGTTTGCCGCTGCGCCGGTCGCACGCGAACTCGAATCGCTGACCCTCGGCTGGAGCCTGGGCATGCTGCGCGAACTGCTCGGCGCCGACCATCCCGCCGTGC
>JBFKIN010000479.1:0-2371 GCA_041632255.1 Oceanococcus sp.
CTTGCCCGCGTCGGGATGCGAGATGATGGCGAAGGTGCGGCGGCGGGCCGCCTGTTCCGCGATGACAGACATGGTCGGGGGCCGGGAAAACCAGGAATTGTAGCGCAGCCGGGGCGCTGAAAAAGAAACAGCACCCCGTGGGGTGCTGTTTGGTTTGGTCTGTGACCGGTTGGAGCCGCAAGGCTCCTCAGCAAAGGCTTACAGCGGGCGGATGTTCGCCGCGTGACGGCCCTTGGGGCTGCTGCCGATGGTGAATTCCACCTTCTGGCCTTCAGTCAGGGTCTTGAAGCCGCTGCCCTGGATTTCCTTGAAATGGGCGAACAGGTCGTCGCCGCCGTCGGCGCAGGAGATGAAGCCGAAGCCTTTGGCTTCGTTGAACCACTTGACGGTTCCGGTGGAGGTTTCGCTCATGATATTTCCTTGATTGAACGTAAGAGACACGGGGCATCCCGCCCGTGGTCGGGAGCATGCAATCAAGATCATCGAGGAGGCAGGTGTCGAGACCGCCGAAGGCGGCCGGGCGGACCAAGCTGAATCGCGGCTTGTCGCAATAACTGGGCGCCACGGTGAAGCATGCCGGCGGTTTTGTCAAGCATGCCGTCAGAAAAAAGCCGGACCGGCACGCGGCTTGACCCCGGCCCCGGCGAGGCGGAGGATGACGGACTGGCCGCCGCCAACCCCGGCGGAATCACCGCAGGGGGAGACAGCATGCAGGGCATCAGCGACATCAGGATCAGCGGACTGGACCCGGCGCGACCTCCGCGTATCCGGAAGGAGCCATACATCGACCTGCACTTCTGCCTGTCGAGTCAGCCGCCAGCCGCCTGGTGCGAAGATTTCAACGCACAGGCCAAAAAGGCCGGGCTTTCCGCCACAATCAAGCCCGAGCAAGGGGCTTTCATCGACTGCTGGGTGCGGACCCCCGACGAGATCGTTGCAGTGCTGGAGCGGCTCAAGCTCAGCGTTCAGGCCTGCAGCACAAACTACATTGCGCGGATAGAAGCCGCGGCTGAAGCAGTCAGGCAGGGCAATTCGGCCTCACTGGCCCGGGACGGCGAGCAGGGTCGCCTGAACCGGATCGTCGCCGGACTGCGCTACGACGACTGATGCCGGGCCGTCAGCTTCTGCTGCCGGGGTGCCAGCGAATCACCTGCTCCGTCGCCGGCTGATCCAGCGCGCTGAAATCGAACAGCTGCCGGTCGGCCAGCTGTGAGGGCGCGACATTCTGCATCGCCTTGAAGATCTGTTCCGTTCGGCCCGGCGAGTTGCGTTCCCAGTCATCCAGCATCCGGCGCACCTGAACCCTTTGCAGATTTTCCTGCGAGCCGCAGAGGTTGCAGGGAATGATCGGGTACTGACGCATCGCGGCGTGGCGGATGATGTCCTTCTCACGCACGTAGGTCAGCGGCCTGATCACCACATTGCGTCCGTCGTCCGAGCGCAGTTTCGGCGGCATCGCCGCGAGCCGGGCGCCGTGGAAGAGATTCAGGAACAGGGTTTCCACCATGTCGTCCATGTGGTGTCCCAGCGCGATCTTGGTGAAACCCTCGCGCTCCGCAAAGCTGTACAGGGCACCACGGCGCAGGCGTGAGCACAGGCCACACTGGGTCTTGCCCTCGGGCACCACACGCTGGACCACGCTGTAGGTGTCCTGCTCCAGAATGTGGAAGGGTACGCCCAGGGCACGCAGGTAGCCGGGCAGCACATCTTCCGGGAATCCGGGCTGCTTCTGATCCAGATTGACCGCCACCAGCTCGAAATCCACCGGCGCGCTGGCGCGCAGGGCCAGCAGGATGTCCAGCAGGGTGTAGCTGTCCTTGCCGCCCGAGAGGCAGACCATGACACGGTCGCCCTCCTCGATCATGCGGTAATCGGCAATCGCCTGGCCGACCTGACGACGCAGGCGCTTGACCAGCTTGTCGGCTTCGTACTTCGATCGGCGGGGGTCGGACTGGGGCAGGGCGCTCATCGGAATCGGGGCGGGAAAACCCCTCATTTTACGGTGCGGGGGCTTCCGGCGTCTGCAGGGAGAGTTCGTACAGACGTGGCCAGCGCTTGCCGGTGACCCAGACGTGGCCGGTTTCCGGGTGCACCGCGATGCCGTTGAGCACATCGGCTTGCGGCGTCCGCACCGCCCGAGGCCACAGGCCGGCCAGATTCAGCCAGGCGATGACGCAACCGCTGTGGGGGTCGATCTGCGCGATGCGGTCGGTCTGCCAGACATTGGCCAGGATGCTGCCGCGCCACCACTCCAGTTCATTCAGGCGCGCTACCGGGCGCTGGCCAGCACGCACCGCGATGCGGCGTCGTTCACTGAAGTCCTCGGGCTGACGCACGCTGATGGTGGCGCTGCCATCGGACAGGTAAAGCA
>JBFKIN010000480.1:0-2332 GCA_041632255.1 Oceanococcus sp.
ATCAGGTTGATGAAAAAACTCAGGGCGGACTCGATCTCGGCCCGGCGCTTGCGCCGCCGTCCGATCAGCCACAGCTCTGGCAGGAAACTGCCCGCCAGGCCAGCGACCAGCCATGTCCACCAGGGCCACTCGTAATGTCCCAGCTCTGCCGCGCCCAATCCCAGCAGCAGTCCGAACATGAGCTTGATCGACCAGAACAGGCCGCGCACAGCCTCCGGGCGACGTCCGGCCTGACGAATCAGGCGCGACGGGTAGATCTGCAGTCCCGCCTTGTCCTCGAGGCCTGAAGCGGTTTCCGGGTCCGTATCGGCGCCCTTGGCATCACCCAGCAGGCCACCGAACTCCCAGCGGAACAGCAGCCATGCCGAACCGAGCAGCAGTCCCAGCAATGCCAGGTCCAGCAGCCAGACGGAATTCACAGCGCCACCCGCAGGATACGTCGGAGCCAGAAGAAGCCGGCCAGTTGCAGCAGCGCGGCACCCACCAGCAACGAGGGTCCGCGCGGGTGCGAGAACAGGGCCTCGAACCACTCCGGCTGCCGCCACAGGAACAGCGGCACAAGCAGGTAAGGCAGACCACCGCTGAACAGGGCGGCGTAGCGGGCGCCGGACAGCTGCCCCTCGACCTTCGCGCGCAATTTGATGCGGTCGCGGATCAGGCCGTTGACGGCACGGATCAGGGTCGCGAAATCACCGCCGGAATGCCACTTGGCGATCAGCGCCTGACGAAACAGGCGAACCCCTTCGGTGTCATAGCGCAGGCCGATCCGGTGGACCGCCTGCTCCATGCTCAGACCGAGCTCCAGCCGCTGCACGATTTCCTGCAGTTCCTCCTTCACCGCGCCACGCGCTCCCAGCGCCGCCGCCTGCAGGGCCTGGCGCGCTGGCAGGCCGCCCTGCAGGGCCGCACTCATCAGATCCATGGCATCCAGCAGACGGCTCTCGAAGTGCCGTCCGCGCCGATCGGCCAGGTCGCGCAGCAGCAGGATCAGCATGAACAGCAAAGCCAGGCTGCCTGCCGCGGCGAGCTTGAGTTCGATACCGGCCACCTCCGTCATCAGCATGATGAGGCCCAGGCCGAGCAGGACGAGGCCAGCAATGAACACCGGGGGCTCCAGCGGCAGATGCAATTGCAGCAGCAGGCGTTTTACCGGGCCGGGCACTGCTTCGGCTTCATCCTCGGCATCCGGCTCACTGCCGCCCGGGGCCCACAGCTTCACGGCCGAATAACCAAGTACGGCAAGCGTCGCCAGCAGCAGGACAAGATCGATCATGAGCGTGCAGTGCCGCCATCCCGCAGCGATTCGGGCAGCTCAAAGCCGAGGGCCTGCACGTTTTCCAGCAGGCCAATGGGGGCACCGGTGGCCTCGTGCCGCCCCACGATGCGGCCTTCATCGTCCACACCCTCCGCCTTGAAGCGGAACAGCTCAATCGCCTGCAATTCGTCGGCGCCACTTTTCAGTTCGCACAGACTGGTGACACGCCGGCTGCCGTCACGAAAGCGCATCACCTGGACAATGATCTGTATCGCGGAGCCGATCATCTCGCGCAGGGTTTCGCGCGGCAGACCCGCATCACCCAGGTGGGCCAGCGCCTCCAGACGGCGCAGCACATCCTGCGGGCTGTTGGCGTGGACGGTGGTGAGGCTGCCATCGTGGCCGACATTCATCGCCTGCAGCATGTCCATGACCTCGGCGCCGCGTACCTCGCCGACGATGATGCGGTCCGCGCGCATGCGCAGCGCCGTGCGCACGAGATCCCGCAGACCAACGCCCCCGCGACCTTCCGCGTTGGCCGGGCGGGATTCCAGGGGAATGACATGCGGATGGTGAAGCTGGAGTTCGGCGGTTTCTTCGATGGTGACGATACGCTCCGTGGCCGGCACGAAGCGCGAGATCACATTGAGCAGCGTGGTTTTGCCCGCCGCAGCGCTGCCGGCGATCACGATATTGCGCCCGGCGCTGACCGCGAGTTCCAGCAGGTCCAGCATCGGCTGGCTGAGAAAACCACCGCTGACCAGCTCTTCAGCGGTCACCGGGTCGGCCCGGAAACGGCGAATCGAGACGATCGCGCCTATGGCGCAGAGCGGCGGGATCACCGCATGCAGGCGGCTGCCATCGGACAGTTTGGCGTCGACCATCGGGGATGTCGCATCCAGGTGCCGACCCTGCGCGGAGACGATGCGATCCAGAAAGCGGCGCAAATGGGCGTCATCGTCGAAATGCAGGTCGGTCTTTTCCAGGCGACCGCCGCGGTCTACCCAGATTTCCGAGGGACCATTGACCAGAATGTCGGAAATCGCGTGATCCAGCATCAGCGGCGCCAAGGGCCCC
>JBFKIN010000481.1:0-2328 GCA_041632255.1 Oceanococcus sp.
CGAAGCTGAAACAGCGTCAGGTGATCGAAATCGACCGTGGCCTGGAGAACAAGCCGCCCATCGCCCACGCCTTCGAGGCCTGAGTCCCAGGGACAGCGCTCCTGCCACGGAGCGGGCAGCGGGAGACACAGGCGCGACAACACGAAACGCGGACCGTCATTCGGTCCGCGTTTTTTGTCTGCCGGTCAGCCCTGGAGCAGCCGGCTCCAGGCACCGAACAGCATCGGCACCAGACAGAGGGAGGACAGCACGAAGAGGGCAAAACGCACCTCGATCTTGTTGACCAGCGCCTGGAACAGGCTGTGCACGATGCGCAGCGCCACATAGAGCCAGGCGAATATCAGATTCCAGCCGGTATCCGCACCCAGCAGGGCCAGCACAATGGCCAGCGCGTAGAACAGGGTGGGATGCTCGAAAAGATGGTTGTAATTGTCCGCCTTCCAGCGAACCCGCGGAGGCAGCGAGGCCATCTGCTCTCCGCGCGGCGCGTCCGGGTCCAGCCGCATGCCGGACTGCTGAATGGCAGGAATGCGCGTGATGTACATCCACAACCACATCACCATGGTCCAACTGACCAGGGCGACGACAGGGACGAGTATGGGGCTGGCTTGCACGTCGGGACTCCCAATGCGGACAGGTCGCCAAGCTTATCGGATCAGAGCCGCAAACCCGACGCGTGATGAACCGCCCGGGGCTGCGCGCCAAGGGCGTGCACCCCCAAGGGACCGGTCAGCCGGCCTTGTCATCCTTGAACAACGCCGGGTTGATTTCGTGCCGGTTGAGCAGCTTGTAGAAATCGGTGCGGTTGCGGTCGGCCAGTCGTGCGGCCTGGGTCACGTTGCCCTGGGTAATCTCCAGCAATTCACGCAGGTAGTTGCGGGAGAATTCCGCCCGCGCCTCGTCAAATGACCGGACCGTGCGCTGGCCATCCGCATGGCCGAGGGTCTTCTGCAGGAACGCGGCGCTGATCACGCTGGACGGGCACAGCGCCACATTCTGCTCCACCACGTTGAACAGCTGTCGCACGTTGCCCGGCCATTCGGCCGCCACCAGCAACTCCATGGCTTCCGGTGCATACACCCGGCGCGGCGCGCCATTGCCCTGCAGGGTCTTCAGGTAGCTGTTCACCAGCAGCGGGATGTCTTCGCGCCGCTCGCTCAGCGGAGGCAGCTTGAGTCCGACCACATTGAGCCGGTAGAACAGGTCTTCGCGAAAACTGCCCTCGCCGACCCGTTCCTTCAGGTCGCGGTGGGTGGCCGACATGACCCGGACATCCACCTTGATCGTGCGCACTTCGCCGACCGGACGAATCTCCCGCTCCTGCAATACGCGCAGCAGCTTGACTTGCAGATCCGGCGGCATGTCGCCGATCTCGTCCAGGAAGACCGTGCCGCCTTCGGCGGCGCGAAACAGCCCGGGATGGTCACTCTGGGCGCCGGTGAACGAGCCCTTCTTGTGGCCGAACAGTTCGGACTCCAGCAACTCCGAGGGCACCGCGCCGCAGTTGATCGCCACGAACGGCGACTTGTTGCGCCGACTGGCCCGGTGGATCGCACGCGCCAGCAACTCCTTGCCGGTGCCGCTGGGCCCGGAAATGAGCACGCTGAAATCGGTCTTCGCCACCCTTTCCGCATCGGACAGGAGCGACAGCATCTGCGAACTGCGGGTCACGATGCCGGACGACCAGTCGCTGACATCACCGGGGCTCTCACCCAGATGCCGGTGCAGCAACGCGATCAGGGCATCGCCATCCATGGGCTTGGTGAGAAATTCCACCGCGCCCTTGCGGGTAGCCTCGACGGCATCGGGAATCGCCCCATGCGCGGTCAGAATCACCACCGGCAGGCCGGGTTGCAGCAGCTGTATGCGCTCCAGCAACTCGATCCCATCCATGCCCGGCATGCGCAGGTCTGCGAGAACCAGCTGCGGGCGCTGCCCCTCCAGTTGACGCAAGGCCGCTTCCCCGCTGTTCGCCGCCAGCACCTCGAACCCCTCGGTTTCGAGACGCAAGGTCAGCACGCGCAACAACTTCTCGTCGTCATCAACGAGCAATATGCATGACTTCATTGTTCTAGGCGCCATCCCCGCTCATACAGCCCCCTGATCCCTGTTCTATACACTTTGAGACGACATGCAACGCCTCAGCGGGCCGTCACACCCACAGGCCACTGCATCACGAATCGTGCCCCCGGGTTCGCATTCTGCACCTCGATTCGGCCGGCATGCGCCTGCGCTGTTTCGCGCACGATGGTGAGCCCGATTCCCGTGCCGCGGACGCCCACTTCCTCGATCTCTGCGCCGCGAATGAAGGGGTCAAATATACGCCTC
>JBFKIN010000482.1:0-2301 GCA_041632255.1 Oceanococcus sp.
CCTCGCCTGGAGCCCTGTCTGGAGGAACTGGGCGAGCAACAACGAGCCTGTGTCACGCTGGCTTTCGTCGAGGGTTACTCGCACCAGGAGCTCAGCACGCGGATGGACACGCCGCTGGGTACCATCAAGAGCTGGGTTCGTCGCGGGCTGGATCGTCTCAGGGAGTGCCTCGAGCGATGAAACTCGCGAATTCCATGGTGCGCGAAGAACTGGCAGGACAGTACGTCCTGGGCACCCTGCGCGGGCGCGCGCGCGACCGTTTCGAGGTTTATCTGCGGCAGGACGAGGATCTGCAGCGCCGTGTCGCGGCCTGGGAAGAACGTCTGCAGCCCATGCTCGACGACGTGTCGCCGGTCAGGCCCGGACCCGAGGTCTGGCGCGATCTTGTCCGGCGCCTGGGCTTTGAGGCCGCGGGACAGTCAGCGGCGCCGCGCTGGTGGGCCTGGCGGCCTGTATTCGGGGTGCTGGCCGTGGTGCTGGTGGTGGGTGGCCTCAGCCTGCGCGAGCCGGTCCGGCAGAACCTGCTCTTCATGCCCGATATCAATGTGACTTTCGTCGACGAGGCGCGCGGGCCGCTCTGGCGCATCGAAGCCGATTCGGTCAACAACCGGGTCGAGATCACGGTGCTGGACGAGGTCGCGCTGGACGCGGATCGCGCGATGGAACTGTGGCTGTTGCGCGACGCCGGGCAGGCCCCCGTCTCGCTGGGCCTCATGCCCCTGAATCGTGGTGCCGTCCAATCTTTCCGGGCGGCGGCCCAGCTGAGTCTGGGCACCGGGCTGGCGGTGAGTCTGGAACCGGCCGGCGGTTCTCCGACCGGACTGCCCACCGGGCCGGTGCTCTACGCCCAGCAGCTGTCGAGTTGAGCCAGGCCGGGACCAGCCTCAGAAGAGCAGCGCGGCGCCGCAGGCGACCAGAGTCATCAGGAACAGGAACCACTTCAGCGTCTGCTGGCTCAGTTTGATAGCCCAGCCGACGCTGATCCAGGCGCCGGTCATGGTGCCGGCTGCCAGTATCAGGCCCGGTAGCCACATTACCTGGTCCTGCCAGATGAACACGCCCAGCGCCACCGCAGTGAAACAGAAGGTGGCCAGCAGCTTGAGGGCATTGGCCCGCAGCAGATCGTAGCGCAGCACGCCGGCAAAAGTGCCGACCAGGATGAAGCCGACCCCGGCCTGCACGAAGCCGCCGTAGAAGCCGGCCAGCAGCAGGTAGGGCCAGGTATGTGGGTGTCGGCCCGCATCCACGGTCGGGGTGCCGGGCGGCACGGCGATGACGGCGGGACGCAGCAGGATCACCAGAGCCAGGGCGGTGATGCTCGCGAGCATCACCGGTTTGAGATACAGATTGGGCAGAAAGGCGGCCAGGCCCGCGCCGGCCAGGCCGCCCAGCATGGTCAGGCCGAGAATCCAGGACGCGTCGTGCAGTGGCAGGTGGCCGGCATGGTGCAGGCCACGGGCCCCCACAGCGCATTGCAGGATCACTCCCACCCGGTTGGTGGCATTGGCCACATCCGCCGGCAGGCCGAGCAGCATCAGCGCCGGCAAGGTCAGATTGCTGCCCCCCCCGGCCAGGGTGTTGATGACGCCGGCGATCAGGCCGGTGACGGCCAGCAGGGCGTAGAAAAAGAGATCTGGCAAGGCGATGTCCGTTGGCGTACGAGGCGGCTTGGCGCCTGCATGCTAGCGGATTCGCTTGCGCTTCGAACTGATGTGCCGGTGTCGGTCGGCTGTTCAGCGTACCGGTGTGACGAAACCGGGGGGCTTGATGGCCAGCACCGAGCACTGCAGCTGATCCAGGATCCCCTCCGCCGTGTTGCCGATCAGCAGGCCGGGCACGCCGGCTCGCCCGATGGTGCCCATCACCACCAGATCAATGCGATGCTCGCGGACCAGCGCCGGAATCACGGCCGGCGCCGCGCCCTTGATCAGGTGTCGTCGGGGTTGGAGCGCGACCGTGCTGTCCGGGTATGGCAGGCCGTCCATCCGTTGCAGAAATTCGTCGAACAGGCGGGCGTGCTCCTGCCCGACCTGCTCCACATAGGCCGTGATCCTGGCGCGGGGCACCGAGGCGAAGCCGCCGCTCATCAGTGATTCCCCCGGCGCCTCCCAGGCGTGCACGACATGCAGCTCGGCGGAATGCATGGTGGCCAGGGCCAGGGCGCGCTGGAACAGGTCCTGGTTGAGTTGCTCGTGGGCGGCCCGGGTTTTCGCCGACTCGAGGCTGTCTTCCCGCAGTTTCACGGCTGCCAGGATGCGCCGGATCTGTGGCTTGCCGGCTTTGGTCAGCCACACGGGGCAG
>JBFKIN010000483.1:0-2287 GCA_041632255.1 Oceanococcus sp.
GGCCATCGCCCGGGGCGAGATGTTCCTGCACTACCAGCCGGTGCTGGACATGGCCCGTGGACAGATCATCAGCGGCGAAGCCCTGCTGCGCTGGCGCAGCCCCACCCTCGGCCCGGTCGGCCCGGAGGAATTCGTCAGCCAGGCGGAGCATTCCGGCCTGATCTGGGAGATTGGCGAGTTTGCCCTGCGACAGGCCTGCACGGATTTTCGTGCCCTGAGCCGGCGCGACGGCCAGCCGCTGCGGCTGTCCATCAATATCTCCCCGCAACAGCTGCGGCGGGCGGATTTCGCCGCGCTGGTGGAAACAGTGCTGAAGGACACCGCCTTCGCCCCGGAGCGGCTGGAAATCGAAGTCACCGAAAAACTGCTCTTCGACCGCGGCCGCGTGACCGAGGACAACCTCCACCGCCTCTCGGAGATGGGGGTCCGCCTGTCCATGGACGATTTCGGGACCGGCCTTTCGTCACTCAGCTACCTGAGTCAGCACCATTTCGATCTGCTCAAGATCGACAGGCAGTTCGTCGAGGGGATGGTGATCAACCCCGATCACGACAAGCTGGTGAGCGCCTGCATCGCCATGGCCGGGGCGCTGCGCATGCGGGTCGTCGCCGAAGGGGTGGAAACGGCGGCGCAGATGGCGGCCCTGAGGGCGCGGAACTGCCATATGGCCCAGGGCAATTTCATCAGCCGCCCGGTGCCGCTGCAGCGCTTTCGCGATGATGTCCTGGAAGGGTTGGAGGCGAGCCCGCAACGCCCGCACCTGCACCTGGTGCAGCCGCACGAACGGGGCGAAGACGAGGACGAGGCCAACGAGGCCGGCAGGTAGGCCGCGCCGGCCCCGGCCGCCTCAGGTGCGCGGCAGGGTGACGCCCTGCTGGCCCTGATATTTGCCGCCCCGGTCCTTGTACGAAGTCTGGCAGACCTCGTCCGATTCCAGGAACAGCATCTGGGCCACCCCTTCATTGGCGTAGATCTTGGCCGGCAGGGGCGTGGTGTTGGAAAACTCCAGGGTCACATGGCCTTCCCACTCCGGCTCCAGCGGGGTCACGTTGACGATGATGCCGCAGCGCGCGTAGGTGCTCTTGCCCAGGCAGATGGTCAGCACATTGCGCGGGATGCGGAAGTACTCGACGGTGCGGGCCAGGGCAAAGGAGTTCGGCGGGATGATGCAGACATCACCCTTGAAGTCGACAAAGCTGTTCTCGGAGAAGTCCTTCGGGTCGACCACCGCCGAATTGATGTTGGTGAAGATCTTGAATTCGTCGGCGCAGCGCACGTCGTAGCCGTAGCTGGACACGCCGTAGGAGACGATACGGCCACCGCCATTCTCGCGCACCTGGCCGGTTTCAAAAGGCTCGATCATGCCGTGCTCGGCCGCCATGCGGCTGATCCAGCGGTCTGATTTGATGCTCATGCAGGGTCCTCTTACTCGACCACGATCTCGGGGAATTCGGCGGCGCCGGCCTGGCTCAGCTGCCAGGCCGCACAACGGGCGGCATGGAAATAGGCCGCGGCCAGTTCGCCGTCCGGCTCGGCGGCCACGGTGGGGGCACCGGAATCGGCCTGCTCGCGGATGCTGCGATGCAGGGGCAGCTGGCCCAGCAGCGGCACCTGGTACTGCTCCGCCATGGCCGCGCCGCCGCCGGTGCCGAAAATCTCGTCCACATGGCCGCAGTTGGAGCACACATGGGTGCTCATGTTTTCCACGATGCCGAGCACCGTGACACCGACCTTCTCGAACATTTTCAGTCCCTTGCGCGCATCCAGCAGGGCGATGTCCTGCGGGGTGGTGACGATGACCGCGCCGGAGACGGGAATACGCTGGGCCAGCGAGAGCTGCGTGTCACCGGTACCCGGCGGCAGGTCGATGATCAGGTAGTCCAGCGCCGGCCAGCGGGTCTCGGCCAGCAGCTGCTGCAGGGCCTGTGTGACCATCGGGCCTCGCCAGATGGTCGGTTGTTCGGCATCCACCAGCAGGCCGATGGACATCATGTGCACGCCGTGGGCGGCCACCGGCAACATCTTCTTCTCCGCTTCCAGCAGCTCCGGCTGGCGCCCTTCGACCCCCAGCATGCGCGGCTGGCTGGGCCCGTAGATGTCGGCATCCAGCAGGCCCACGGCCGCGCCGTCGGCGGCCAGGGCCAGGGCCAGATTGGCCGAGACCGTGGACTTGCCCACCCCACCCTTGCCGGAGGCCACCGCAATGATGTTCTTGATCCCCGGTACCGGCTTGAGGCTGCCCTGCACCGCCTGTGGCGCCACCGCCCAGTCCACCGTCAGCTCAAGA
>JBFKIN010000484.1:0-2273 GCA_041632255.1 Oceanococcus sp.
CGCTGCTCGGCCGTGCGCCGCGCATTTCGCCGCAACAGATCGACGAATTCGTCCGCCTGCTTGACGCCCGCGGCATCACCGGGGTGCCCCGGCCGCAAAGTCCGCGCACCCAGACCCTGGACAACTGCCCACTGGGCGCCCGCCTGGAGCTGATGCACATTGATGACCTGATCGAGGTTCGCGAGGGCTTCGTGCCGGATATCTATGTGGCCCGTCTCCAGGCCTGCTACGGCGAGTTCTGCTTCGTGCCGGGCAAGGGCGAGGCACTGAGCATCAGGCGTCAGGACGATCATCTGGTGCGCATCAATCGTGACCTCGCGGCCGAGCGTGCGCTGCTCGAACGTCTGCCCGCATTCCACAGCGTGGAGCCGCAAGGCGAGGCGGCCCGGGAACAGCTGATTCTCACCCCCTACGACGGCAACGTGGCCTGGGCCCGGTTTCTCGAGGAGGATCTGCCGCAGCTGCAGGACCAGGGCTGGCTGGTGGAAGTGCGCGACTCCTTTGACATGCGCACCCTGGAGCCGGACAACTGGAAGCTGGAAACCCGGGCCAGCGGCAATGACTGGTTCGAGTTGTCCGCCGGGTTCGAGGTGGAGGGCGAGAGCTTCAATCTGCTCGATATCCTGGTCGGTCTGCTGCAGGACGCCGGGGATGCCCGCGCCCTGCTCCCGGACGCGCAGCGCCACCTGGTGGTCGACCTCGGCGATGGCCGCATGCTGCGCCTGCCGCGCGAACGCATCGCGCGCATCCTCGACACCCTGACGGAGCTCTTCCGGCACAAGCCGCTGAACCGCGCGGGTCGACTCAAGCTGCACAAGCTGGATCTGGCCCGGCTGGAGGACTGGGAGCAGTCCTGGAGCTGGCACCCCCCTGAGCAGTTGCGCGCGTTCGCCCGCAGCCTGGGCCGCCATCCCGAGCCCTGCCGATTGCCGAAGGATTTTCGCGGCGAACTGCGGAGCTATCAGGCTGACGGGCTGGCCTGGATGCAGAACCTGGCCCGGCATGGTCTGGGCGGCGTGCTGGCGGACGACATGGGCCTGGGCAAAACGGTGCAGACCCTGGCCCATCTCGGTCGTCAGCACGAAGCGGGTGACGGCACGCCCAGTCTGATCGTCGCGCCGACCAGCGTGATCGGCAACTGGCGCGCGGAAGCGCGCCGCTTCACGCCGGGTCTGCCGGTGGTGTTGTGGCACGGCAAGTCGCGTGATCCCGCCTTGCTGCGCGACGCCGCCCTGGTTATCACCAGCTATGCCACCCTGCTGCGTGACCGCAAGCTGCTTGAACCCCTGAACTGGGAACTGGTGGTGCTGGACGAAGCGCAGTACGTGAAAAACCCGCGGGCGAAGATTGCCGCCTGCGTGCGCAAGCTCCGGGCGCGCCAGCGCCTGTGCCTGACCGGGACACCCATGGAGAACCATCTGGGCGAACTCTGGAGTCTTTTTGATTTTCTGGCCCCTGGCTTTCTCGGCGATCAGCGCAGCTTTGCCCAGCTGTATCGCACGCCGATCGAGAAGCAGGGCAACAACGCGCGGGCGGAACAGCTCAGCCGTCGGGTGCGGCCCTTCCTGCTTCGCCGGCGCAAGGATGAGGTGGCCCGGGAACTGCCGCCCAAGTCCGAGATTCTCCGCACCATCACGCTGGACGATGACCAGGCCGGTCTCTACGAAACCGTGCGCGCGGCGATGCAGGAGCGGGTCCGCGCCGCTCTGGCCGAGCAGGGCGCGGCGCGCAGCCAGCTGTTGATCCTGGACGCCCTGCTCAAGCTGCGGCAGATCTGCTGCGACCCGCGGCTGGCCAAACTCCCCGAGGCGCAGGCGATGGAGAGTTCGGCCAAGCTGGCCACCCTTCAGGACATGCTGCCGGAACTGATCGAAGATGGCCGCCGCATCCTGCTGTTCTCCCAGTTCACCGAGATGCTCGCGCTGATCGAGCAGATGCTGGATCAGCACCGGATTCCCTACCTCAAGCTCACCGGCGCCTCCACCAATCGGGAGGAACTGGTACAGCGCTTCCAGGCCGGCGAGGTGCCGCTGTTCCTGATCTCCCTCAAGGCCGGCGGCACCGGTCTCAACCTCACCGCGGCCGACACGGTGATTCACTATGACCCCTGGTGGAATCCCGCGGTGGAAAATCAGGCCACGGACCGGGCGCACCGCATCGGCCAGGACAAGCCTGTCTTCGTCTACAAGCTGATCTGCGAGAACACGGTGGAGGAACGGATCCAGGAGATGCAGCGCCGCAAGCAGCAGTTGTCGGACCAGCTCTATGCGGCC
>JBFKIN010000485.1:0-2271 GCA_041632255.1 Oceanococcus sp.
ATGGCGTCGTGGGACCCGGTGCGCACCATCAGCCCGCCCGAGTGCCGCGAGTGGTCCTGCAGGTAGACGCCAAAGCGGATCAGCGAGTAGCGACCCTGCGTCATCTCATTCCCTCGTCTTGAGTACGGCGACCAGATCCAGCCGGTCGATGCGGGGCCGCACGATCAGCCCGGAGGCCAGCGCGGACAGTACGACGACAACCCCGGCGTAGCCGAAAGTGGCGGGGCTGACCACCAGCGGAATCCGGAACAGGTCGGTATCGAAAGAGTGCACCATGAAGGCGGCAAGCAGATAGCCCAGGGCCGCACCCAGTGGCAGGGCCAGTAGCGTGAGCAGGCCCAGTTCGCCGAGCAGGATCCAGGAGACTTCCGCCCGGGTGAGGCCGAGTACCCGCAGGCTGGCGAGCTCGCGGCCGCGCTCGGACAGGGACACGCGGGCGCTGTTGTAGACCACGCCGACCACGATCAGTGTGGCGAACAGCGTGTTGAAGAAGGTGAAGGTGCCCAGGCTCTCGTCCAGGGTGTCATAGAAGGCGCGCTGCGCGGCGTCCTGCTGGCGGATGCCGGCCACGCCCGGCATCTCCTTGAGGCGGCGGAACAGCGGCGCTGCCTGGGCCTCGTCGATCAGCAGGTGTGCGCCGGAGATCTGGCCATCCTCCGACAGCAGCCGATTCAGCGCGGCCAGCGACATGCTGGCCGAAGTCCCCAGGTAGGTCGTGACGATGGCGCTCACCGGCACGTCGCGCTGCACGTTCCGGCCCTCCGTGATCTGCAGGTGCAAGGTCTGGCCGACTCGCACCTGGAGCAGTTCCGCCAGTTTGTCGCTCAGCACCAGACCGGACTCGGGAAGCGTGACCGGGCGGAGCTCGCTGTCCACCAGGCGGCTCAGCTCGGCCCCCGGCGCCAGCCCGATCAGGGCTTCGTGGCGCCGTCGCGTGCCGTTGCTCAGCACTGCGGGGATTGCGCGGAAGGGTTCGGCATACAGCACGCCGGGGCTGCGACGGACGTCCTGCAGGGCGCTGGCGTGTCGCGCATCGACGAAGCTGAGGCTGGCATCCTGCCGGTCGGCCAGGTTGAAGCTGACATCGATCATGTGATCCATCGCGTCCAGAGAGAAGCTGGCGCCGATCTGCAGGCCCATGGCCATGGCAATGCCGGTCACGGTCAGCGCGGCGCGCAGCGGCCAGCGCCGCAGGTGACGCAGCATCATGCGTGATGGCTGGTCGATAGGCGGCCCGGTGAAGCGTCCTGGATGGCGACTGGTGCGGCTGTAGTCCGGCGGCGTGGCAGGCAGCATCGCCACGGCGGGCTGCAGCCGGAGCACGGCGAGGGTGGAGCGCATGCTGCCCGCCACGGCAGCCAGCACGCTGATGCCGGCAGCGCCCAGATAGACCGAGAGCGGCGCCTCGAAAAGCAGGAAGGGAAACTTGAAGTAGTCCATGTACAGAAGCGCCAGTCCCTGGCCCAGCTTATGGCCGGTCAGACTGCCGATCAGCAGCCCGAGCAAGGTGATCAGCCCGCTGAACTTGAGGTAGTGGGTGGCGACCTGCGCATGGCTGTACCCAAAGGCCTTGAGCAGGCCGATCTGCTCGCGTTCGGTCTCGATCAGTCGCGCGGTCACGACATTGAGCAGAAAGGCAGCCACCAGCAGAAAAATCGGCGGCAGCAGGTAGCCCATGACGCCGAGTTGCTGAATTTCGTTGGCCAGGAAGCGGTCGGACATCTGCCGCTCCCGTCCATAGGCCCCGCTGCCGCCATAGGGGGCCAGCATCTGATCCAGCGCCTGGATGATCGGCGCGCTGCGGGCGCCGCGTGCGGACAGGATCAGCAGTTCGTTGAAGGCTCCGTCCAGGTCGAGCGCGGCTGCCAGCGCATCACGGTTCATCCAGCCCACGCCGAAGCGCTGCGGGTCGGGCACGATTTCGCCAGGCGCCATGGCGTAGACGAACTCCGGGGAGAGTGCGATGCCCGCGATCTTCAGGTGCCGGCGCTTGCCGCGCAGCACCGCATGCAGGCTGTCGCCTGGTGACAGACCATGGGCCTGGGCAAAGCTTTCCAGCAGCAGGATCTCATTGGGCCGGGCAGGGTCTGGCATGCGGCCCAGGCGCAGGAGGATGTCGTTGATCGCCGGTCCGTCGTGGGCGGGAAGCGACAGCAACTGGGCGCTGACCGGCGCATCCATGCCGGGCACATCCATCAGCGCGCTGGCGTGCACACGGGTTTCCGCGCGGCGGACCCCGGGCAACTCGCGGACCCGGGCCAGCAGCGCCTG
>JBFKIN010000486.1:0-2270 GCA_041632255.1 Oceanococcus sp.
AACTGCTGCTGCACGTCGGTCAGGCGGGTGCCTGAACCGATGGTACTGACGGACAGGGCCACGCTGCTGCTGGCGACGATCTCGCTGAACAGGGCGCGGGACTCCTTGAAACCCACCGTATTGGCGTTGGCGATGTTGTTCGCGGTCACGCTGAGGTCAGAGGTTGCGGCGTTCAGGCCGCTCAGTGCTACTCGGAATGTCATGTCTTGCTCCTGTTCCGAAAATCAGATCACTTCGTGGACTTCGCTGAGACGACGCTCGCCCAGTCCTGCCACGTTCAGGGTCGCGCCCTGCGCGCCCCCCAGGGAAACGCCGATAATGCGGCCGGCCACCTGCACGGGAATCTCGGTCTGCTGACCATCCAGCGCGGTATAGGCCCGGACGGTGTAGGCGCCTGCGGCGGCCTGCTCGCCGCGATCGGTGACGCCATCCCAGTGGAAGCGGTTTCCTGTCGCGGGCTCGGAAAGCAGGTCCATGCGCCGGACCAGTTGTCCGGAGGCATCGCTGATCTCGACCGCGACCACGCCGGGGTAGCTGGTATCCAGCGCAGCCGTCAGACCATCACCGGTAGCGGCCAGGCTGAAGCCGGACGATTCGAACATCGCTTCGCGACCGATCAGGGGCACCGCGCTCAGCGCCTGGTTGTTGCCCAGCGCGCTGGCCAGGCTCTCGAAGCGGCTGTTCAGGTCCTGCAGCCCCTGGACGGTGGAGAACTGGGCCATCTGGCCAAGGAACTCGCCGTTCTCCATCGGTTTCAGGGGGTCCTGGTTCTTGAGCTGGGCGAGCATCAGCTCCAGAAAATCCTCCTGGCCCAGCTGGCGTGACCGGGGCTCGCTGGAACTGCCGGTCGACGCGCTGCCATTGATGGCTTCGATACTCATGATCAGCGGCCCAGGTTGAGTGTACGAAGCATCAGCGACTTGGCCGTGTTCACGACCTCGAGATTGCTCTGATAGGAACGTGCGGCGGAAATCATGTTCGCCATCTCCTCCACCGCATTGACATTGGGGGCGTAGACGTAGCCCTGCTCGTCAGCCAGCGGATGGCCGGGCTGGAAACGTTGCTGCGCTGGCGCCTCAGACTCGGCAACTTCGCGCAGCTTGACCCCGCCGCCGGCGGCCTGTGCCTGCGACTCGAATACGGGCACGCGGGCCTTGTAGGTATCCTCTGGCCGACTGGCGACCACGTCGGCATTGGCGAGATTGCTGCTGACCGTATTCAGCCGGGCGGACTGGGCCGCAAGCGCGGAACCGGCGATGTGGAAAAGTCCGAAATTCGACATGATTCGAGGCCTCCTGCTACTGACCGGTAATGGCGGTGATCAAGCCCTTGACCTTGCCGTCGATAAAACGAAGGGTGGCCTCATAGCGCAGCGAAGCCTCGGCGAAGCGGGCCTGCTCCATCGGAGCATCGACCGTGTTGCCGTCGGCGCTGGGCTGGGAGGGAATGCGCCAGAGGCGCGGCGCGGCGCCGTCCAGGCTGCCGGTCTGGTGACCCGCACTGGTGGTATGCAGCTTGACTGCTCCCGCCTGCGCCTGGTTGAGCACCGCCTTGAAATCGATGTCACGGGCTTTGTAGCCCGGGGTGTCGGCGTTCGCCAGATTGTCGGCGACAACGCCCATGCGCTGGCCGTGGACCCGCAGTGCCCGGTCCATGCCAGCAAAGATCGCATCAGTGGAAAGCGCCATGATTCCGCCTCCTGGAACAACTTGAGGTGGTCTAGGCAAGGCGCGTGCCACGGCTTGGGGCGCCGGGATTCCGGCGGGGCAATTCAGGCGGCGCGAGCCTCCTCCGCCGTCACTCCCTGCACCCGCTCGATAACATGGCGTCCGAGTTCGCTGGCATTGAACTTCGGTATGAAGCGGTCGGCCCCCACCTGTTCGATGAGGCTGTTGTTGAAACCGCCGGACAGCGAGGTGTGCAGAATCACGTAGAGACCGGCCATGCGACCGTCCTTGCGGATATCCGCGGTCAGCCGATAGCCATCCATGCCCGGCATCTCCACATCCGAAATCAGCATCAGCAACTGGTCCTGAATCGGTCCCTGCTCCGCCAGGGACTCAAGCATCCGCCAGGCCTCACGCCCGTCATTGACCAGAATGCACTCCAGCCCCAGGGAGTCGAGCGTCCGGGCGATCTGCGAGCGCGCCACCCGCGAATCATCAGCCACGAGGATCTTGCGTCCCCTGGCGGCAGTGGCGAGATCGACCTCCGGGGTCAGGCCCATCCCGGCCGGCTGCCCAACCACCTCGGCCAGAATGCGCTCCACA
>JBFKIN010000487.1:0-2259 GCA_041632255.1 Oceanococcus sp.
CCGGTTCAGGCGGGCCTGGCGCAACAGCGGCATGATCACGGTCGGCCCGGTAACGACGATGATGGCGCCGAACACCATCGCCACCGGCAGGGACAGTCCACCGATCCAGTGTGCGGCCGCCGAGCCGAAGGCGAAGCTGAGCAGGGCGGCAATGGTCACCAGGCGCCGCACGCCCGAGGCGGCCGAGGACAATTCATGCCAGTGCAGATTGAGTCCGCCTTCAAACAGGATGATGGCAACGCACAGGGACACGGCGGGACGGAATGTGTCCCCCAGCACGTCGGAGGGGTGCACCCACTGCAGCAGCGGCCCCACGATCATGCCGGCGGCCGCAAACAGCACGATGGCCGGCGCCCGCCAGCGCCAGGCCAGCCACTGGGCGGTGACCCCCAGGGCAATGGTCAGTACGATCAGGTCAGCGACAGGCATGGGTCGGTCCTCGTCTGAAGGGTCAGAAATCCGACCAGCCGCTGCGTCGCGGCCGCAGGAAGGGAATGATCAGGCCGAGCAGCAGGCCCGCCAGCAGGATACCGGCGCCCAGGATCAAGGACGCACGCCGGCTGTCCTGCGTCTGCGCCTCGAGCTGCAGCGCCTGCATCGCTTCGTCCATCTCCAGCAACTCTCGCTGCAGCTGCTCATTGGCCTGCTGAATCTCCAGGGTGCTGGCTGCCGCTGCGCGGACCCGCGCCAATTCTGCGCCAAGGCTTTCGCTGCGGGCCTGCAACTCCCCGTGCGTGCCCTGCAGACCTTCGTGCGCGGCCTGTAATTCGGACAGCCGGGCGCTCAGCTCCCGACTGCGAGCCAGGGCCGCGTCGCGGGCCTGCTCGGCCGCGGCCAGGCGTTCGCGGGCGACCGGCTCGGTCTGGGTGAAACGCGACAGCACCCAGCCCTCGTCACCCTTGGGCGTCCGGACCCGCAGATAGCCGGGCTGCCGCTCCAGCACGACCAGGCGCTCGCCGCTGCGCACCGCCGCGATGATGCGATCCTCCGGCCCGGGACCACGCACATTGATCGGCAGGTGGTCGGACACGATCGCCGTTTCGGCGGCGGCCAGCGCGCTGATTCCCAGCAGCGACGGCAGAAGTAGATGTTTCAGGCGTCTCATCAAAATCCTGCGTGCGATGTGAAGGTCCCCGCCCCAACGCAGCCCCAAGCTGGCTATACTGCGCCGCGCAACGGCCTACTTTACTGAAAGCTCCCAGGCCTGTCCCTTTCCAGACCCGATTTGCATGCCCGGCTACACCGACATCGGCGCCAATCTGTGCCACGACAGCTTTGACCCCGACCGCGATGAGGTGCTGGCGCGCGCCCGGGATGCGGGCGTCGACACCATCATCGTGACCGGCAGCTGCCTGGACAGCGCCATCGCCGCCGCCGAACTGAGTGGCCGGCGCGAAGGCGTGGAACTCTACGCAACCGCCGGTCTGCATCCGCATCACGCCAGCGACTGGAGTGCGGACATGGCCGCCTGCTTCCGGGATCTGGCCACCCATGAGCGGGTCGTCTCCCTGGGAGAGTGCGGGCTGGATTATCACCGCAATTACTCACCGCGCGAGGCGCAATTGCACGCCTTCGAGGCCCAGCTGGACCTCGCCATCGCCTGCGAAATGCCGCTGTTCCTGCATCAGCGCGATGCCCACGACGACTTTCTCACCCTGCTCAAGCCCCGCCTGCCGGAACTCAATGGGGTGGTGGTGCACTGCTTCACCGGCAGCGCCGAAGAACTCGAGGCCTATATCGCGCTCGACCTGTATGTCGGGATCACGGGCTGGATCTGCGACGAGCGCCGCGGCACCCACCTGCTGGACTGCGTCCATCACATTCCGGACCAGCGCCTGCTGATCGAGACCGACGCGCCCTACCTGCTGCCGCGCAATCTCAGGCCGAAACCGAAGAGCCGTCGCAACGAACCGATGTACCTGCCACCGGTCGCCGACGTCATCGGGCAGGCCCGCGGCCAGAGCGCCGCACAGGTCGCCGAGCTATCTTCCGCCAACGCGGCCCGCCTGTTCCGGCTGCCGGAGTCCGCGCATGCCTGACCAGTACGTCTGGCTGTTCGGTGCCGGCCAGTTCCTGCTGCTTTGGGTGGGCTTCTTTATCGCCATGCCGGGACACCGCCGCATCATGCTGATGGCCAGCCTGGTGATCATGCCGCTGGGTTTGACAGAGCCAGTCTTCATGCAGACCTACTGGACGCCACCCAGCCTGTTCGACCTGGCCGACCGCTACGGGGTGGACATCGAGAGCCTGATCTTCTGC
>JBFKIN010000488.1:0-2255 GCA_041632255.1 Oceanococcus sp.
GGCTCAGGCCATGGATGGCCTGAGCAACCGGGTACCGGGTCGATTCCGATCGCCAGGAAATGCTACTGGCAGAAAGGCAGGGAAAATGGAGGCCAGGACCGGAATCGACCGCGAGGCAGGATGCCGAAGCGACGCGAGCGCAGCGAGTCCGCAGGGCTCAGGCCATGGATGGCCTGAGCAACCGGGTACCGGGTCGATTCCGATCGCCAGGAAATGCTACTGGCAGAAAGGCAGGGAAAATGGAGGCCAGGACCGGAATCGAACCGGTGTACACGGCTTTGCAGGCCGTTGTATAACCACTCTACCACCTGGCCGTGGTCCCGCATGATACGAAAAACCCCGGGCGTGCCGGGGTCTGAAAGCTGGAGCGGGTGAACGGGTTCGAACCGTCGACCTCAACCTTGGCAAGGTTGCGCTCTACCAACTGAGCTACACCCGCAATGCTGACTCTTTTACGCCCTGTCGGGGCTCCCGGAACAGCGCAGCGCGCCGGCTCAAGGAAGGCGGCATTTTAGGGAATTATCCGACCCTGTCAAGCCACTCAGCCCGCTTTGGACAACAGGGGCCAGGCAGCCCGCAGGTAGATGACCATGGACCACAGCGTCAGCACGCTCGCGACCAGCAGCAGCAGGTAGCCCAGGGTGTAAACCGGCAGGCCGAAAGTGGATTCCTGCCACAGCATCATCGAGATCGCCGTCATCTGGAATCCGGTCTTCAGCTTGCCCACTCCGCGCACGGCGACGCTGGTGCGCTGACCCAGTTCCGCCATCCACTCGCGCAGGGCCGAGATGGTGATTTCCCGCCCGATGATGATCGCCACCGGGATCATCATGGAAACAGTCGGATCATTTTCCAGCAGCACGACAAGCGCCGTAGCCACGATGAGCTTGTCCGCAACGGGATCGAGGAATGCGCCGAAATTCGAGGTCGCATTGAGCTTGCGCGCGAGATAACCATCCAGCCAGTCGGTGATGGCGGCGATTATGAAAATCCCGGCCGCCACGATGGTGTGATGGGCAAAGTCCATGTGGAAGACGAGCACCAGCAGCGGGATCGCCAGGACCCGGAGTATCGTCAGTTGCGTTGGCAGCGTCAGCGGCAAAACCGGGCCCTACTCATGTTCGTGCAGGTGATCATACACGCGCTGCGCCAGTGCGCGGTTGATTCCCGGCACCTTCTCGATATCGGCCAGGCTGGCCCGGCGCAGCTGGCGCATCCCGCCAAAGCTGCGCAGCAGGCTTTGCCGCCGCACCGGCCCCAGACCACTGATTTCCTCCAGTTCGGAACGTGTGCGCGCCTTGTCGCGACGCCCGCGGTGACCGGTGATCGCGAACCGGTGGGCCTCGTCGCGGACCTGCTGTATCAGATGCAGCGCCGGATCATCGTCGTCCAGCCGGACCGCGTCGCGCTGGCCTGGGAGAAAGAGCTGCTCCAGACCAGCCTTGCGGCTGCTGCCCTTGGCCACGCCGATCACCAGAGGCAGCTTCAGTCCCAGCGCCGAGAGCTGCGCCAGCGCCGCATCAAGCTGCCCCTTGCCGCCATCGATCAGCAGCACATCGGGCCGCGGCATGTCGGCGCTTGATCCGCTGAAGCGGCGCCGCACGGCCTGTGCGATGGCCGCATAGTCATCCCCCGGCGTCACCTCCCGGATGCTGAAGCGGCGATAATGGGCCTTCTTGGCGCCCTCCTCATCGAACACCACGCAGGACGCCGTTGTGGCCTCGCCGCGACTATGGCTGATGTCGAAACACTCCAGGCGGGTGGGAAGTTCGGCCAGGCCAAAACGCTCCTGCAGCGCAATCAGGCGCGCGCCGACACTCTTGCGTGACAGAAGCCGGTGCTTCATCGCCTCCCTCAGGCTCGCGCCGGCCAACTCCCGCAGCTGGCGCCGCACCCCGCGCACGCGTGCCTTGATGCGCACGGCATGACCACTGGACTGGGTCAGCGCGTGAGCCAGCCAGTCTGCGTCCTGCGGCTCGAGATTCAGCACCAGTTCAGCGGGTGGCGGATGACTGGTGTAATGCTGGGCCAGAAACTCGCCCATCAACTCGGTGTCGTCCATGTCCGTCGGCACCTTGGGGTAATGCTGCACCTGCCCGCGATGCTGACCCTCCCGCACACTCAGGATGCCGACACCGGTCAGGCTGTTCAGCCGCTCCAGCACCACGACATCCACGTCCGTCTCCAGTCCCGTGACCACGCGCTGCTCCTGCATCCGCCGGACCGCGGCGATGCGGTCACGGCTCTGCGCCGCA
>JBFKIN010000489.1:0-2247 GCA_041632255.1 Oceanococcus sp.
AGCGGACCCGATCAAGGGGCCGCGCGTCGCTGATGCTTTGTGGCATGGGCTCGATATCATCGCCCGTCACCACGGGCGCGCCGTCAACCGGGACACGGCGACGGCGGGCTTGCCGCTGGTCGATGGCTGCCTGACGCCTTCATTGATGCCGCGTGCGGCGAAGCGGGCCGGTCTCAAAGTGCACGCTTTCGCGGGTGACTGGCGCAAGATCGAGCCGGCGATGTTGCCCTGCATTTTGCTTCTGAAGGGGGACACGGCCTGTGTTCTGCTGAAGCGCGAAGGTGCGGGAGCGCGCGTGATTGAAGCCGGGCGGGACGGCAGTCGGTCCATGCCGGGCGCCGAGCTGGACGCGCTCTATACTGGCCGCAGCCTTTTCCTGAGGCCGGAGTTCCGCTTCGACGAACGCTCGCCACCTGTGGGCGAGGTAACCCGGCGGCACTGGTTCTGGAGTGCGATTTTTGACAATGCGCCGCTGTATCGGGATGTCCTGGTCGCGGCCTTCATGATCAATCTTTTTGCCGTCGCCATGCCGCTGTTCGTGATGAACGTCTACGACCGGGTGGTGCCAAACGGCGCGATCGACACCCTGTGGATGCTGGCGATCGGGCTCATCATCGTGCAGGTGGGGGAGCTGGCATTGCGCGGCCTGCGCTCCTATTTCATCGATCTGGCGAGCAATCGCGTCGACGTGCGCCTGTCCGCACGCATCATGGAACGGGTGCTGGGGCTGCGTCTGGCGGAGCGGCCGGCGGCAGCCGGGTCCTTCGCGGCCAACCTGCGCTCATTCGAGACAGTGCGCGACTTCATCACTTCCGCGACGGTGACCACGCTGATCGATCTGCCTTTTGGGATCATTTTCGTGCTGGTCATCGCCTGGATCGGACTGCCGCTCGTGGTGCCGCTGCTGATCGGCTCGGTCCTGATTCTGCTCTATGCCTGGTCCGTACAGGGGCGGCTGCACGCCCTGACGGAGGAAAGCTATCGCGCCGGTGCGCAGCGTAATGCCACCCTGATCGAAAGTCTGGTCGGACTGGAAACCCTCAAGATCCTGGGCGCTGAGGGGGTCATGCAGCGGAAATGGGAGGAATCCGTCAGTTTTCTGGCGCGGGTGGGAATCCAGCTGCGGACACTGGCGGCAAGCTCGGTGCACGGCGCAATGTGGATCCAGCAGGTTTCGACGGCCATGGTTGTGGTGATCGGCGTGTATCTGGCCGCGGAGAACGCCCTGACCCTGGGCGGCATCATCGCCGCAATGATGCTGTCGGCCCGGGGGATGGCGCCCGTGGGTCAGGTGGCCGGGCTTCTGACCCAGTATCACCTTGCCAGTACGGCCCTGAGCGCTCTCGATGACGTCATGCAACGGACCGTGGAACGGCCGGAGGGGTCGAAGTTTCTGTCCCGTCCGCGACTGAATGGAGACATCGAATTCCGGGATGTGCGATTCGGGTACCCCGGTGCCGACGTGGAAGCGCTGCGCGGGATCAGTTTCCGGGTCAAGGCAGGCGAACATGTCGCCCTGATCGGGCGCATCGGTTCTGGCAAAACCACGATCAACAAGCTGATCATGGGCCTGTATCAGCCGGATTCCGGCGCCGTGCTCGTGGATGGGATCGACCTGCGACAACTGGATCCGGCGGATCTGCGCCGGCAGATTGGTCACGTGCCTCAGGAGTGCACGCTGTTTTACGGTACGCTGCGTGAGAATCTGACCATGGGTCAGCCTGATGCAAACGACGCGCGGGTCCTGCGTGCCGCGGAGCTGGCCGGCATCAAGGATTTTGTCGATGCGCACCCGCGCGGATTCGACATGCTGATCAGCGAACGCGGAGAATCCCTGTCCGGCGGGCAGCGTCAGGGCATCGTGCTGGCGCGCGCCTGCCTGAGGGAGCCGCCCGTATTGCTGCTGGATGAGCCGACCGGCGCGATGGATCACTCGGGTGAGGAGGCGGTCAAGCGTGCGCTCGAGCATTTTGCCGAGGACCGCACCATGCTGCTGATCACGCACCGCACGCCTCTGCTGGAACTGGTCGATCGCATCATCGTGGTTGACGGTGGGCGGATTGTGGCGGATGGCCCCAAGGCGCAGGTCATCGATGCCCTACGCCAGGGCCGAATCGGCAAGGCCCAAGGATGAGCACGCTGCAGCAGGTCTGGGACGGCTGGCGCCAGCGCCTGGGGGCTGGAGACTCCTCAGATGCCCATACCGACGTGTCCGAATGGATCAATGATGCCGACTGGATGCTGGCC
>JBFKIN010000490.1:0-2218 GCA_041632255.1 Oceanococcus sp.
ACGTGAACCCGGACGAAGCCGTGGCGGTCGGCGCCGCGGTGCAGGGCGCCGTGCTCTCCGGCGACGTCAAGGACGTGCTGCTGCTGGACGTGACCCCGCTGTCCCTGGGCATCGAGACCCTCGGCGGGCGCATGACCAAGCTGATCGAGAAGAACACCACGATCCCGACGCGCAAGTCGGAGACCTTCACCACCGCGGACGACAACCAGTCGGCGGTCACGGTCAAGGTCTACCAGGGCGAGCGCGAGCAGGCCCACGCGAACAAGCTGCTGGGCGAGTTCAACCTCGAAGGCATTCCGCCGGCGGCCCGTGGCACCCCGCAGATCGAGGTCACCTTCGACATCGACGCCAACGGCATCCTGCACGTCAATGCCAAGGACAAGGCGACCAACAAGGAACAGTCGATCACGATCAAGGCGTCCAGCGGCCTGTCGGATGAAGAGATCGACAAGATGGTCAAGGATGCCGAGGAGCATGCCGAGGAAGACCGCAAGTTCCGCGAGATGATCGAGCTCAAGAATCAGGGCGAAGGCCTGGTCCATGGGGTCGAGAAGTCGCTGGCTGATCTGGGCGACAAGATCGATGCCGAGGAAAAGGGCAAGATCGAATCGGCTCTGAACGAGCTCAAGGAAGCCTTGAAGGGCGATGACAAGGACGCGATCGAAGAGAAGACCCGGGCCTTGGCCGAAGCGTCGAACAAGCTGGCCGAGCAGGCTTATGCGGAGAAGGCCGGCGGCGATGCCGGGCAGGGCGGCGCCGAGGCTGGCGAATCACACGATGATGTGGTCGATGCCGAGTTCGAAGAAGTCAAGGACGACGACAAGAAGTAACGGACCCCGCCAGGGGCTGAACCGGCAAGGCGCGGGGGGTGAAGACCCCTCGCGCCTTGCGCATTTGCAGGGCCGGGGATGAGCAAAAGGGATTACTACGAGGTGCTGGGGGTCTCCCGCGAGGCCGCCGCATCAGAGATCAAGAAGGCCTATCGCCGGCTGGCGATGAAGCGCCATCCGGATCGCAATCCGGGTGACACGAAAGCGGAAGAGGCCTTCAAGGAGGCGTCGGAAGCCTACGAAGTGCTGGCTGACGAGAACAAGCGCGCCACCTACGACCGTTATGGTCATGAAGGTCTCAAGGGCATGGGCGGAGGTGGCGGTGGCGCCGGCTTCGGCGATGTGTTCGGCGACATATTCGCCGACATTTTCGGTGGCGGGCGCTCCGGAGCGCGGGGAGGCGCCATGCGCGGCTCCGATTTGCGCTACAACCTGAGCGTCTCCCTCGAGGATGCGGCCTTCGGAACGGAGGTGACCATCCGGGTGCCGCGCTGGAGCACCTGTGAGCCCTGCCACGGTAGCGGCGCCAAGCCGGGCAGTGCGCCGCAGACCTGCGGAACCTGCCATGGTGCCGGCCAGGTGCGCATGCAGCAGGGGTTCTTCACGGTTCAGCAGACCTGTCCCCAGTGTCGCGGGCGCGGTGAGATCATCACCGAGTACTGCCCGGAATGTGGTGGCGACGGGCGGCAGCGCAGCGAGAAATCCCTCAAGGTCAATATTCCGGCTGGCGTGGATACAGGTGACCGCATCCGCCTGTCCGGTGAAGGCGAGGCGGGTGAGCGGGGCGGGCCGCCGGGCGATCTCTATGTGCAGCTGGAGATCGAGCCGCACAGCTTCTTCACGCGGGAAGGTAGCAACCTGATCTGCCAGGTTCCCATCGATTTCGCCACCGCGGCACTGGGCGGGGAGCTGGAAGTACCCACGCTCAGTGGCAAAGCCAAGCTCAGCATTCCGGCGGAAACGCAGACACACAAAGTGTTTCGTCTGCGCGGCAAGGGTCTGCGGTCAGTGCGCGGGGGCGCCACCGGCGATCTGCTGTGCCAGATCATCGTGGAAACGCCGGTGCACCTGACCAAGAAGCAGAAAGAACTGCTGGAGCAGTTTCAGGACTCGCTGCACGGCGGCGGAGACAAGCATAATCCGCAGTCCAAATCCTGGCTGGACAAGGCCAGGGAGTTCATCGAGAGTCACCTTTGACAGGAGTCCGTGGGCACGATGGCGGCTGATATCGGAGTATGCATACATGGCGCGGCAGGGCGTATGGGCAGGGCGGTGATTGCAGCCGTGCAGGCTGCGCCGGGTCTGCGCGTGGCCGCGGCCACTGAACACGCCGGGTCCAGCCTGCTGGGCAGCGACGCCGGAGAGCTGGCCGGGGTGGGCACACTGGG
>JBFKIN010000491.1:0-2198 GCA_041632255.1 Oceanococcus sp.
GATCTCCTCCGCCACGATGCGCTTGGCTTCGCCGATGACGAATTCGCGCCGCTGGGCGGCCTGCTTGCGCTGCAGTTCGTAGAAGCGCTGGATCTGTGCATCTTCCAGCGGTTCGGCTGTCGACATGGATTCGCGGACGAAGTCCGGCGCCAGGTCGAACATGGCCAGGATGTCATGCAGGGAATCGGCCATCTGCTCCGACTCCTGTTTGTTCTGCAAGCGATGCCTGGCCGCCTTGGTCATGTGTTCGTCGATCAGGCTGGCCAGCGGGTGCGAGGCATCGGTAAACACCGAGGAGTCCGCCAGCGCCGACTTCACGAGCGGCATGCGCAGGCTTTCGTGCTTGTCCGCCTCGTGGTTCCTGACCGTCGGATCAGACTTGACCTCGTTCAGGAAGTGACCGGCCAGACTGGTCCGCTGGACCGGCACCCAGCCCCTTTCCTTGGCGATGCCCGGCAGCGGCCGCTTGTCCATCAGCGCCAGGAGGTCTGCCGCCAGCAACCCATCGGTATAGCCATCGCCATCGCCTTCCAGCGCCAGCCGCGTCAGCATTGCCGCGGTGGTATCGTCCACCTCCAGCTGATCATCCGGCGGCTGCATCCATTTCTCTTTGGCCCGCTGCTCCGCCGGGGTTTCCGGCGACGCCGACTCCATGGCGCTGTTGACCACCAGCTTGGCCGCTTCCGCTCCGATCTCGCGCAGGCACTCCACCACGGACTGGTAAAGGGGTTCGAGCCTGCTGATGAAGTGGCGCTCGAAGCTCATGAAGATCTGGTCACGACCGGAGGCCGGCCAGCGCATCTGATCCAGCGCCCGGAGCATCGCCTGATGCAGTCCGGTGGGTGCCAGCGCCTTGGAGTTGATCTGCAGATCCATGATCAGGCGGATGCGGTTCAGCCGCGCGTCCACCTCTGCTATGGCCTTGAAGTACTGTGTTTCGGCGAGCAGCAGCGCTTTGGCCATGGCAATCAGACCCACGCTGGCGCGATCGTCCTGTTCCGCCTCTTCCTCGTCATCCGTCCTGGCCATGAACAGGCGATTCTCGAGCTGGCCGACATAGGCCTGGACCCATTCGCGCTCGTGCTGCTTGAGGGATCGACCCATCTCCTGGGTCTTGCGGTCATCCGCCTTGGCTAGCGCCTTGGCGGCCTCGTCCAGATAGTTGCTGAACAGCCGGGTGGCCTGATCGTGAACGATCTCCCGCAACTCCTGCTCAGCCCTGACTGACAGGTTGTTAAGATCCTCTCGCCCTTGCAGGCCAGCCAACGTGTGCTTTGCCATTTCAGCTATCCGGACTCATCTGTCGCCTGGGTTCCCACAGTGCATGGAACGTAAGCCGACAACAGTACCGCTGTTGCAGGTGGTCAGCAACGGTCGGCGCCACCGTCCATCGGGCGATGGCAGCCGTTCACCACATGAGGTCGTCGGGCACCTGGTAGTCGGCATAGGGGTCATCCTGATCGTGTGCGTCCTGCGCCTCAAGCAGACTGACCAGCCAGACCCGACGCCCCAGGCGCTCATGAATCTTCTGCGCCTGAGCCTGAGGCAGCAAATGGTACTGGCCATCGAAACGGACAATGCCGCACCGTCCTGCGCTCAGATCGCCACGCTGGTTTTCTGACAGGTACAGGTGGTGAATCTTGCCATCCAGGGTGAAATGAAAAGCTGCAGCGCCCTCGGCTGCCGGCTCACGGACCAAGCCATGGGACGTGATCAGCTGACGCACCCAGTCGGCCTGTTCCTGAGCCTGCCGCGCGCGGTTGCGCTGCTCGTTGAGCTCGCGATCACGCGCTTTTTTGTGCGCACTCAGCGCGCGCAACTCGGCCTCGCGCTGGCGCTCCTCCTCGCTGCGAGCCTGCTTGCGCTGCTTGCCTTTGGCGGCGGGCTTCGGCCGGTTTTTCTGCAACTGCTTCTGGCTGACGAGGCCGGCCTTGAGCAGCTGATCGCGCAGGGAATTTGTCATCGGAAATCTGGCGGGAGCGATGTGGGCATCATTTTAGCTGACCGCCGGTACGTCAGTCCCCGAAAGGCTCGCGCCAGGCCTCCAACCGGGCACCACCTCGACCAAGCGTCTGCCAGCTTCCCTCAAACTGCAGCATCGCGAGACCACCCTTGACCAGCCCTCGCCCCTGCAAGGTCGGCGCCAGCTGCGCGGCCAGCATCGAAAGGCCGGGATTGTGCCCGATCACCATCAGGCA
>JBFKIN010000492.1:0-2196 GCA_041632255.1 Oceanococcus sp.
ACAGGCCGTCAATAACAGGCTGGCGGCGAAAATCAGCGCCTGGTGTGATCGTTTCATGAATTTCTCTTGATGATGCACAGCGCGCTCACTCGGCACGCTGCGCAATGAGGTCAGTCAGCTGACGGATTGCCACCGGAGCGCGCCCGAAGTGACAGCCCTCCCCGGCGGCAATGCCGGAACCGGCCGGCGCGGCATCCGGCGGAACGGCCGCAGGGGCGTTCCGCCCGCCACGACAGGCACACGAAAGGGCTGCATAGGCAGCCAGTGCAAAACGCATGAAGCTGACTCCCGAAATCCCGGACGGCACGGCGAGCATGCTCCGGGGCTGTCAATGGCACCTGTGGGCCCACCCGCAAGAACCGCGCCAATCACGCCGCAGGCCATTGCTGGCCTTGTCAGGCACCGGCGAAAGCTGCCCCGGTGTGCCGGCCGCACCAGAAGAAGGCGTCAGGGCGTGGACGCACCCGGATGGGGCGTCCCTGAGGGCCCGGGTGGCCCGGCGCGCAGGCTGGCGTAATATGAAGCGCTCACTGACCACCTCTGACCGCATGTCGCGCCATGTTCTGGTCATCGATGATGACCCTGCCATTCTGAGCTTCCTCGATATCGTCCTGCGGGACCACGGCTGTTCCGTGAGTTGCGCGGGGGACGGCCAGCAGGCTCTTGACCTGCTTGCCACAGGGACGCTGGGCGTCGATCTGGTGCTCAGCGACATCCGCATGCCCGGAATGGACGGGCTGGCCCTGCTCGACGCGCTGGGCAAGACTCACCCCCGCCTGCCCGTCGTGCTGATGACAGGCCATGCCGCCCTGGACGTTTCCCTGCGCGCGATCCGTTCAGGCGCCATGGATCTGGTACTCAAGCCCATCACCGGTGGCGAGATTCGCCGGATCCTGTCGCGACTGGACATGCTTCAGGCGCGCAATCTGAACGACACGGAGAGGGCCGATCCGCTATTCGCGGAGACCCTGTCTTTCCGGATACCCAGCCAGCGCGCGCTCGTCCACAAGGCGGCGCTGCGCATCCATCATCATTTCGCTGATGATCTGAACGGTCAGGGCATCAGCCCGGAGCAGATCCGGGTGTGCCTCGTGGAGGCCCTTGAGAACGCGCTGGTGCACGGCAACCTGGAAATCGATTCGGCGGTCAAGGAAGAGGACTGGGGCCGCTTTGAGGCGCTGGTCAGCGAACGCCAGGCTGATCCCGCCTATGGCCGGCGATCGATCGCTATCAGCGCGAGCCTGGGTCCGGAGGGCTTTGCCGCGCAGATCGAGGATCAGGGCCAGGGATTCGACCCGGACCAACCCGCCGAATCGGCTGACCCGGGCTTCCTCAGCGCCAGCGGGCGGGGCCTGCTGCTGATACGCGGCATCATGGACGAGGTGCGCTGGAAGAATGGCGGCCGCTGCATCTGCATGCTCAAGCGCGGCTTGACGCCGGGCGGCTGAGGCGGGCTGTAGCGCGACCCCGTCGATGCACAAAGCGGCGCGCTGTTAATATTCGCCGCCTGATCGCTGTCTGTTGCCCTCCATGAACCACCCTCCGCAAATTCGCATCCCCGCCACTTACATGCGCGGCGGCACCTCCAAAGGCGTGTTCTTCAAGCTGGAGGATCTGCCGGCCGTGGCGCAGCAGCCGGGCCCCGCGCGTGATGCGCTGCTGCTGCGGGTGATCGGCAGCCCCGATCCCTATGGCAAGCATACCGATGGCATGGGCGGCGCCACCTCCAGCACCTCGAAGACCGTGATCCTGTCGAAAAGCGAGCGGCCCGACCACGATGTCAACTACCTGTTCGGCCAGGTCGCCATCGACCGCCCGGTGATCGACTGGAGCGGCAATTGCGGCAACCTGACGGCTGCGGTGGGCTCCTTCGCCATCGCCAACGGCCTGGTGGATGAGGCGCACATTCCGGAGCAGGGTCTCTGCACGGTGCGCATCTGGCAGCAGAACATCGGCAAGACCATCGTCGCGCGGGTGCCGATCCGCGATGGCGCGGTCCAGGAAACGGGTGATTTCGAACTGGACGGGGTGACTTTTCCCGCCGCCGAGGTGCAGATCGAGTTTCTCGATCCGGCCGATGGCGAGGGCGCCATGTTCCCCACCGGCCATCTGGTGGACGAACTGGAGGTGCCAGGCCTGGGCCGTCTGCCCGCCACGCTCATCAACGCCGGCATCCCGACCATCTTCGTCAATGCG
>JBFKIN010000493.1:0-2194 GCA_041632255.1 Oceanococcus sp.
AATTCGCAGTCAGGTTCGGGCCGAGATAGGCACTTTTGACCTGCCTGGAGATTGCTTTTGCAATCGGCCGGATCAGCAGGGGAGCCTGCTCCACACGGTTGAAAATCAGCGACATCACCAGAAGGGGCATCATCGTGCCCTCGGCATAGTGCATCCAGTAGCGGTAGCGCAGATGCTCGGCGGTGCCGGTTGCCGGCGCGAGCCGGCCTGCCCCGTAACACTCGATCAAGTATTCGATGATGGCACCGGACTCCGCGATGGTCAGGCCCTCATCGGTGACAACCGGGGATTTGCCCAGGGGATGGATGGCGCGAAGCTCAGGCGGCGCCAGACTGGTCCTGGGGTCGCGCCGGTAATGCCGGATCTCGTAGTCAAGCTCGAGTTCCTCCAGCAGCCAGAGCACGCGCTGTGAGCGTGAGTTTTCAAGGTGGTGCACGGTGATCATGATCACCCTCCGGTCGATTGCTTTTTCTTCCAGCACAAGAATGGTGCAATTGCCTGTTTTAGCGCAACGGCAAGTCGTTACCACGGTCATGATGCGACGCGGCGATCCCGCAGCGGGCCGGGCAGGAAATCAGGCCTCGTCGAGATGGAAGAAGTGGCGAATCCGGTCGAGAATCTCGCCCCGGCTTTGCCTCACCATGCGGCTCCGGTCCGTGCGGGCAATCTCCTCGCGCGCTTCAGCCAGGTCTGCCTGGCGTGTGGCCATGATGCCGGACATCTCCTCGGCAATCGCAGGCCGCTGACGCAGGATCGCTTCCAGGCCCGCCCGCTCCAGGCGGTAGCACTCCACATCGGTCAGGGCGATCACGCTGGCCGAGCGAGGTGCCCCGGTGAGCAGACTCATCTCGCCGAAGATCGAACTGGGGGTGCCGGCTTTCAGGGTGCCGACCCTGCGGCTGTCACCGGTATCGGACTGCAGTACGATCTCAACCTCCCCGCTGACCAGCAGGTACAGCCAGTGCGCAGTATCACCCTGCGCAGTCAAGGTCTCGCCCGAGAGGAACGGGGCGTGGACCAGATAACCGGCCAGGGTGTCCAGCTCCTCTGCGCTCAGGCTGCCAAACAGGGCGACAGACTGGAGGATGCGGGCGCGCCGCTCGTGCTCAGCCTGAGCCTGAAGCCGACGGCGCTTTTCGCCCTCCTTGACGAGATGGACGGTTTGTTCGGGCAGGGCGAACCGGATGCCCTGTCGCTGCAGGGCGGCGTGCAGGCGGAGCCGGACTGACGAGTCGGTCGGGTCATCCACGTGCAGGTCGGTCAACCAGTAGCGCAGCGCGTAGTGCGTGCGGCTGTCATCGACCTCGGTGACGACACAATTGGGCGGAGGACGGCGGGCGACATTGGGAATCCGCGCCCGCGCCATGGCCTGCTCCACCGTGTCGATCACCTTGCGCGGCGGCACCTCGAACGCGACCGTGAAGCGGACCCAGCGCCGCAGCTGCGTCGGCTCCCCGCTCCGTCTCCCGAGTATGGCGAAGGGCGTTTTCATCAGGACCGCATTGGGCATCACGACGGTTTCCCAGTCGCGGGTTTCGATCAGGGTGGAGCGCCAGCGGATGTCGACCACCCGGCCGACGGTGCCGCCGATCGCCACCCAATCGCCCACGTGCAGCGAGTTGTCGAGCTGCAGGGTGGTGCCCCCGAGGATATTGCCGAGGGTGTCCTGCAGGGAGAACGCGAGGATGGCGGTCAGCACGGCCGACGTGGTCAGTATGCTTCCGAGCTCGACGCCCACCTGTGACAACCGCACCATGGCCCACAGGAGATACGCCGCGAAAACCAGCAGATCCTCCAGGATGCTGGGCGGCGATATCCGTAACGCGGGCAGGCCGACCCGAAAGAGCAGGGCGCCACTCAGGCGAATGATGGCGATACCGATCAGAAGAATGGCGAGTTGGCGGAGCGCGGTGCCGCCCGGAGTCCAGCCAGCCTGCAGGGCAAGATTCGCGACCGGCAGGAACAGCAGGCTGATCGCGTAGAAGATCAGGGTGGATACGACGAGTCGCAGGGTGCCCGGCGCGCGCCGCAGCACGATGCCGCCGAGCAGCAGCAGAAGCAGGCTCAGCAGCGCCACGGTTGCAGGCGGCAGAGGCGCCAGGATGCCAGACCAGCCCGTTGCTTGCCCCATGGTGCCTTCGCCCGCAGTCGTGTTGGGCCAAAGCGTAACTGAAGTCGTGGGCCCTCGCGCAGG
>JBFKIN010000494.1:0-2186 GCA_041632255.1 Oceanococcus sp.
AAGTACGGCGCCAATGCGCGCAGCCAGATGCTCAAGTACCACATCCAGACCTCCGGCCGCTCGCTGCACGCCCAGGAGATCGACTTCAACGACATCCGCACCACCCTGCAGGCCCTGATCGCGCTCTACGACAACTGCAACTCGCTGCACACCAATGCCTACGACGAGGCCATCACCACCCCGACCGAGGAATCGGTGCGCCGGGCCCTGGCGATCCAGCTGATCATCAACAAGGAATGGGGGGTGAACAAGAACGAGAACCCCAACCAGGGCGCCTTTATCTTCGAGGAGCTGACCGAGCTGGTGGAGGAAGCCGTGCTGGCCGAATTCGAGCGCATCTCCGAGCGTGGCGGCGTGCTCGGCGCGATGGAAACCGGCTACCAGCGCGGCAAGATCCAGGAAGAATCGCTGCACTACGAGCACCTCAAGCACAGCGGCGAGCTGCCCATCATCGGGGTCAATACCTTCCGCAATCCGAAGGACGACGAGGAGCCCACCGATACGACCATCGAGCTGATGCGCTCCTCCGATGCGGAAAAGGACGAGCAGATCCAGCGTCTGCGCGACTTCCACGCCCGCCATGCGGATCAGGCTCCCGAGGCCCTGGCCCGCCTGCGCCAGGTCTGCATCGACGGCGGCAACATCTTCGATGAGCTGATGCACGCGGCGCGGGTCTGCTCGCTGGGCCAGATCACCCACGCCCTGTTCGAAGTCGGGGGACAGTACCGCCGCAACATGTAGCCGCAGAGGCCGCCGGGCGCGCCCTCGCGCCAGCCTTCAGCAGGCCTATCATCGGTCATGACCACGCGGCTGGCGGGCTGCACGCTGTACCCCGGCCACCCGTCATGCCCATAATCAGCGTCAGGGCAGGACCGGACAGCATCATGACAGACGACCAGAATCAGGACGACGGCAAGCGCGTCGACGCCATACGCGACATTCTCTTCGGCCAGCAGATGCGGCAGTACGACGAGCGCTTTGCCGCACTGGAAGCCCAGTTGCGCGAGCGCCTGAGCGCCGCCGAACAGGACACCGCCAGACGGCTGACCGAGCTGCGGGAAGCCTCCGCGACCGAGCTCAAGGCGCTCAGGGAACAGGCCCAGAGCCAGGGCAGCGAGGTGGAAAGCGCGCTGGGTGAGCTGACCGAGAACCTGTCACGGCAACGGGACGAACTGCTGACCAGCCTGAGTGATCAGCTGCATGCGGCGGAACGCAAGGCCGTCTCGCGACAGGATCTGGCGCAGTGGCTGCGCGAACTCGCCGACCAGATCGACACCCGGTAAGCCATCATGGAGCAGGCTGCGCTGGCTCAACTGCGGGAACTGCTGCTCAAGGAGGAGCAGGACGAGATTGCCGACCTGAGGCGACGCCTGGAATCCGATCACGATCTCAGGGAGAACCTGAGCCGGCATTTGCCCGAAGCCATCAGCCGATCAGCCGATACTGACCCCCGGCTGGCGGCGGCGCTGAAAAAACCCGTGCGCGAGGGTGTGGCGCAGGCCGTGCGCGAAGATGTCGAAGGTTTCGCCGAAGTGCTGTTTCCGGTGATGGGGCCGGGTATCCGGCGGGCCATCGCCGAAGCGCTCAAGGACTTCCGCCGCTCGCTGGACTATGGCATGGGCCGGGCCGTGCTGTGGCGGGTCGAGGCGATTCGGCGCGGCGTGCCGTTCGCCGAGGTCCTGCTTGAGCGCGGCATGCCCTATCGCGTGGAGCTGGCCCTGCTGATCCACCCGGACACCGGACTGGTCATCAGCCGGGCCGAAAACGAGGCGGTCGTGGCGCAGGACAGTGACGCCTTTTCCGCCATGCTCACCGCGATCCAGGATTTCATCCGCGACTCCTTCGATGGCGACAGCCAGATTTCCACCCTGGAACTCGGCAATCGAACCGTCTGGATCACCGCCGGCGCAAAGGCGCATCTGGCCTGCGTGATCAGTGGCACCCCCGGCCCCGAACTGCGCAGCCGGCTCGCCGATGTCGTCGACCGGCTGCATGTGAAGTACAGGGACCGCCTGAGCCGCTTCTCCGGTGACCGCAGCGACCTCGATCCGGTCGACCTCGAGGTGGAGCGCTGCCTGCGCCCGGATGAACGCGAGCGCGAAGAACTGCTCAACCGGACCAGGATGCCCTGGGTGCTGCTCGGCCTGCTGCTCATCGTGCTGCTGGTCTGGCTTGTCTGGTTCAGG
>JBFKIN010000495.1:0-2160 GCA_041632255.1 Oceanococcus sp.
GCGCGTCTTGAAGACCGGTTGGTGGGCCCACCAGGACTTGAACCTGGAACCAACGGATTATGAGTCCGCTGCTCTAACCAATTGAGCTATAGGCCCTTTTTCGGTCTTCAACGAGGTTCTGGCCGGATGCGTCGCTCGGTCGTGCGAGGCAGACAAGCCTGAACCATCAAAAAGCGCCGGTCGTGCCGGCGCTTCCTTGATCAGCTTTCGTCGAGGAAGCTGCGCAGGTGCTGGGCGCGGCTGGGGTGACGCAGCTTGCGCAGGGCCTTGGCTTCGATCTGGCGGATGCGCTCGCGGGTCACGTCGAACTGCTTGCCCACTTCTTCCAGCGTGTGGTCGGTGTTCAGTTCGATGCCGAAGCGCATGCGCAGCACCTTGGCTTCCCGCGGGGTCAGCGTGGCCAGGATGTCGTGGGTGGTTTCCTGCAGGGATTCCACCGTGGCGGAATCCAGCGGCGCCACGGCGTTGCTGTCCTCGATGAAGTCACCCAGATGCGAATCCTCGTCGTCGCCGATCGGGGTTTCCATGGAGATCGGCTCTTTGGCGATCTTCATCACCTTGCGCACCTTGTCCTCGGGCATCTCCATCTTTTCGGCCAGCTCTTCCGGGGTGGGCTCGCGGCCCATTTCCTGGAGCATCTGGCGGCTGATGCGGTTCAGCTTGTTGATGGTCTCGATCATGTGCACCGGGATACGGATGGTGCGCGCCTGGTCGGCGATCGAGCGGGTGATGGCCTGGCGAATCCACCAGGTGGCGTAGGTGGAAAACTTGTAGCCGCGACGGTATTCGAACTTGTCCACCGCCTTCATCAGGCCGATGTTGCCCTCCTGGATCAGGTCCAGGAACTGCAGGCCGCGGTTGGTGTACTTCTTGGCGATGGAGATCACCAGACGCAGGTTGGCCTCCACCATTTCCTTCTTCGCGCGGCGGGCCTTGGCCTCGCCGATGGACATGCGGCGGTGGATTTCCTTGATCTCGGCCGTCGGCAGCAGGGTGTCGGCCTCGATCTGCAGCATGCGGTTCTGCAGTTCGATCAGCTCTTCATGGTGCTGGCCGATGCGCGAGGAGTACTTGCGCTTGGCCCGGATCAGCTTTTCGATCCATGCCGGGTTGGTGGCGTTCTTGGGGAACTGCTTGATGAAGTCCGCCCGCGCCATGCCGGCGTCGCGCACGATGATGCGCATCATGTCGCGCTCGATCTCGCGAATGCCGGCGACCTGATTGCGGATGTTCTGGGTGATCTCGTCCGTGACCTTCGGCGGCAGCTTCAGGCTCATGAACTTGTGCGCCAGCTTCAGCTGTGCGGCCTTGGTGTCCTTGTGGGCGAAACCCTTGGACTCCAGCAGGTCCATCATCCGGTCGAACAGCTGTTGCAGTTCCGTGAAGGCAGCGGCGACTTCCTCGGGGTCCGGGCCGGTGTCGACGGGCTCTTCAGCGCTCTTGTCGTCGTCATCGTCGGAATCGTCGTTGCTGGCGGCTTCAGCACGCGCCTGGGCTTCCAGGGCGGCGGCGGAGCCGGGTCCGGTCAACGGGTCGCCGGTTTCCGGGTCTACAAAGCCCAGCACCACATCGCTCAGGCGGCGCTGGCCTTCCTGCACGTCAGCGTAGTACTCGAGCAGGATGGCGGTGGTTTCCGGATGCGCGGTGAGCGCGTGCATGGCCTCGGCCAGGCCTTCCTCGATGCGCTTGGCAATGCGGATTTCGCCGTGGCGATCCAGCAGTTCCACGCTGCCCATCTCCCGCATGTACATGCGGACCGGGTCGGTGGTGCGGCCGAATTCGGCGTCCAGCGCGGCCAGGGTGGCAACGGCTTCTTCGGTTTCCTCGTCGTCGTCATCGACGTCGACAGCGGCGGAATCGGAGAGCAGCAGCTCTTCCTCGTCCGGCGCTTCCTCGTGCACCTTGATGCCGAGGTTGTTGAGTTGGGTAATGATCTCTTCGATCTGATCGGGGTCGACGAAATCATCCGGCAGATGGTCGTTGACCTCGGCATAGGTAAGGTATCCGCGTTCCTTACCCTGCGCGATCAGAAGCTTGAGCTTTGATTGTTTTTCAACACTCATGAAATGTGGTGTTCCCGCTGGGTGGGCGCCGTCCGGGGTCCGGCGGGCGCACTGAGGCAAAATAAAACTTCAATGATAGCAAAAGCAGGCCTGTCAA
>JBFKIN010000496.1:0-2134 GCA_041632255.1 Oceanococcus sp.
CGCCCCTGAGTCTCGGGCCGCTGCGCCTGCGCAATCGTTTCATCAAGAGCGCGACCAACGAGGGTATGGCGCCGGCGGGCCGGATCAGCGACAGCTTGATCGAATTCCACCGACGCATCGCCGCGGGTGGCGTGGGCATGAGCGTGCTGGCCTACTGCGCGATCAGTACGGACGGCCGCACCTTTGTCGACCAGCCCAGCCTCGATGAAGACAGCGTGCCCGATCTGCGCCGATTCACCGATGCGATTCACGCCGAAGGGGCGGCGGCCTGCGCGCAGATCACCCATGGGGGTGCCTTCAATTTCCTGCCCCGGCTGCGGGAGCACCCGCGTCCGGTCAGTGCCGATGGGGGGCTGAATCCTCCGGGCATCATGGCCGGCCGATGGTTCAAGCGCGCAGCGCAGCCGGCGGATCTTGCGGCGTTGCAGGCCCAGTTCGTGGCGGCGGCCCGGCGCGCGCGTGAAGCCGGCTTCGATGCGGTGGAGTTGCACATGGGACATGGCTATCTGCTCAGTCAGTTCCTGTCGCCGGCTTATAACCACCGGCAGGACGACTATGGGGGCGATGCGCAGAGCCGCGCGCGCTTTCCGGTCCAGGTGCTGAGCGCGGTGCTCGAGGCCGTGGGGCGGGACATGGCGGTGCTGTGCAAGCTCAGCGTGGTCGAGGGCCATCGACGCGGCAGCAGCCTGAGCGAGGTTGCCACCTACTGCCGGCAACTCGAGCAGGCGGGTGCCCACATGCTGGTGCTGTCCGCCGGCATGAACGTGGAAGCGCCCTGGACCATCTTCGGCAGTCCCTTGCCGATGCGATCGATGACTGCCGCTGCACGGGGCGTGTTCAAGCCCCTGTCGGCGCTGATGGCCCTGCGTCAGCCACGCCGCCCTTTTGCGCCCCTGTATCTGCTGCGGTACTCGCGAGAGATCCGGCGTCAGCTGGGCCTGCCGCTGTGCTACCTCGGCGGGCTGACTTCGCTGGAGCAGGCCCGGCAGCTGCGTGAGGAGGGCTTCGAGGCCATGGCGCTCGGGCGGGCGCTGATCCATGACCCGGATCTGGTCCGTCGCTGGCAGCAGGGGGATGCCCGGCCATCGGGCTGTACGGCCTGCAACCGCTGCGTCGCCGAAATGTACGGGCCGCGGGGCACGCACTGCGTCCTGAGCGATCAGCCGGTGCCAGCCAGGCACCCGGCGAGCCTGCAGGCCGCCGCCCGGTCCTGAGGCCTGTGCCGGGAAGCCGCGGGCCTCGCCCGATGCGCTTGCAGCCCGCTGCCATCGCGGTATCCACCCCTGGTGTCGCCGGGCTGGCTACGGCCCGCTATCGTCGTCAGGGGGCAGGGGCCTAGAATCCGGATAGACCCATTCGGAGTCACGGCATGGCTGCACTGTCCCTGGACAATCCCCGGATTCTGGCGGCGGTTCGTCAGGAAGACCAGCGCGCCGAGTGGATTGCCAGTCTGCTGCAGGCGGCGGTGCTCGCCCTGCTGAGCCTGCTGTATTTCGTGGCGCCCAAGGCCGAGATGAGCCAGTGGCGTTTCGAGCCGGTACCGCTGCTGCTGTTCGCCTATTGGCCGGTGGTGCTCCTGCGCCTGTGGTTGTCAGCCCGCGGGCGGATGGGGCCCTGGCTGTCCGCGGCGGCGATCGGCGGTGACATGTTCGCGCTGGCGGCGCTGATTTTCAGCTTTCATCTGCAGTACGGCCAGCCGGCGCCGTTTTCCCTCAAGGCGCCGACATTTGCCTACTTCTTCATCTTCATCGCGGTGCGTGCCCTGCGTTTCGACTGGCGTTACGTCGCTCTCGCGGGGCTGGTGGCGGCCGGATTCTGGAGTCTTCTGCTGCTCTATGCGCTCAGTCAGCCGCAGACCCAGATCACCAACAGTTTTGTCGAATACATTTTCGGTATGCCGGTGCTGCTGGGCGCCGAGGTCGACAAGATCATCAGCCTGCTGGCAGTGGCGGCGATCCTGGCCACGGCCGTTGCGCGTTCGCGCCGATTACTGGAGCGTGCGACCTGCGATGCGATCGCCCAGCGCGATCTGGCCCGCTTCTTTCCGGGCGACGTGGCCGAGCACATTCTGGCCTCGGACAAGCCCCTGGCCCCGGGCGACGCGGCCACGCGTGAAGCCAGCGTGCTCAGCCTC
>JBFKIN010000497.1:0-2130 GCA_041632255.1 Oceanococcus sp.
CCCGGCGCAGCGCATCGGCCTCGCCATGGCTGCTGACGGGCTTCGAGCCCATTGGGGTCCGGCCCTGGCACGCAATCGATCCCTCGTCCGGCTGGAGCCGCACCGGCTGCTGCCCGCCCGGCCCCTGCCGCCCGCATGATGCAGCCGCATCCGGCCATGGCGCCTCACATCCTGCTGTTCGACTGGCACGCCACCCTGGTCGACACCATGGATGCCATGTACCTCGCGGTAGAAGAGGTGATTCCCCGCCTGCGCGAGGAAGGCCTCATCGAGCGGCTGATTCCGGCCAGTCGGGCCAAAACGGTGGAGGACGCTCGTCTGATTCGTTATGTGCAGGCCCACGAGCGACTGCACCCCCGAATCCTCAGCGAAAGAAAGATTTCCAGAACGGATATCTTCGAGGTGCTGTTCGGCTCCGACGAGGACGCCAAGCGCCGTGCGCACGCCATCTTTGACCGGGCCTATGGCCAGAGATTCGGCGCGGTGGAGCCCATGGAACCCGGCATTGCCGACATGCTGCGCGACCTGCGCGACAGAGGGCTGCGCATCGGCGTACTGTCCAATCGCCGCCGCGACTTCATGGCGCATGAACTGTGGGCCGTGGACCAGGGCCGCTGGATCGCCCTGGTCGACACCATGGTCTGCGGCGATGACGTGGCCCGCCGCAAGCCCGCACCTGATCTGATTCTGAAGGCCCTGGACAATCTGGGGGCCAGCCCGTCGCCGCGTTGCTGGTACGTTGGCGACAGCACAACGGACATCATCGCCGCCAGGCAGGCCGGGGTGAGCGCAGTTTTCTACAACGGCGCCGGCTGGGATCAGGTCTGGCTCGACAAGATTTTCCCCGGCAGCGCACGCCACCCCAACCGGCCGGATGCGGTGGTGGGGAGCTTTACGGAATTGCAGACTCTGATCCACCGCTTCCTGGCCCTGGAGCCACCGACCTGAGCCCGTCGCCGGGGCGTCACGAAAAAAGGCTCGCCGTCCGCCCGGACGGCGAGCCCCGGGAGACAGGCCGAAGCGTTATTGTCAGCCTGTTCAGGGATACGAAGGACCGGGAAAATCGCCGTGGCGTCCCGGTCAAGGGGGATTCACCCACCGCTTTGTTGAGAGACAGCTTAGACTGCCCCGCCGGCGTGTTCCGTGATCTTTGTCACATCTGGCGCCCGATGCGCCTGCACGGGTTCAGGCCGCGCCTTCCCTGACGGGCGGTGCGAAAAGCTGATGCAGCTGGCGCAGGGAATCCTCGGCGCCGCAAGGCTCGCGGGCTGGCTGCCTGAGAAAGCGGTCGAGTTGAGGCCACAGGGCGACCGCCTGGTCGACCACCGGGTCGCTGCCGCGGCTGTACGCACCCAACTTGATCATGTCCTGATTGCGCCGATAGGCCGAATACAGCTGTTTGAATCGGGTCACCGACTGCTGCTGCTCTGCGGACTGAAGGTCCCGGGCCACGCGGCTGACGGAAGACTCGATATCGATCGCCGGATAATGACCGGCGTCAGCGAGGTCGCGGGTCAGGACCACATGGCCATCCAGAATGGCCCGCGCCGTATCACCAATGGGATCCTGCATGTCGTCACCCTCGACCAGCACGGTGTAGACGCCCGTGATGGTGCCGCCGCCGGGCTCGGCGTTGCCGGCACGCTCGATAAGCTGGGGAATCCGCGTGAACACGGAGGGCGGATAACCCCTGGTGGCCGGAGGCTCTCCCACTGCCAGCCCGATCTCACGCTGGGCCTGGGCGAACCGGGTGAGCGAGTCCATCAGCAGCAGCACATCCTTGCCTTCGTCGCGAAAACCCTCGGCCAGGGCCGTCGCGAGGTAGGCGGCGCGCAGGCGCATCAGCGGTGATTGATCGGCCGGCACGGCAACCACCACGGCCTTGCGCATGCCGGCCTCGCCCAGCGTGTTGACCACGAAATCACGCACCTCCCGGCCGCGCTCGCCGATCAGGCCTACAACAATGACATCGGCATCGGTATAGCGGGTCATCATGCCGAGCAAGGAGCTTTTGCCCACCCCCGATCCGGCAAACAGGCCGATGCGCTGTCCGCGGCCAATGGTCAGCAGGGCGTTGATCGCACGCACGCCGACATCCAGCGCCTGTTCGACCGGCGCCCGTATCAGCGG
>JBFKIN010000498.1:0-2129 GCA_041632255.1 Oceanococcus sp.
CATCGAACTGCCGCAGTTGCCGCCCTGGGAAACGGCCGAAATCCTGCAGGCGGAGAAAGAGTCCCTGGGGCTTTACTTCACGGTCCACCCAATGGATCTGTACCGCGCGGAGCTGCGCCAGCTGGCCAGCAACAGCATTGCCGGCATGATTGCCAATGAAGGCGCTGCGCCTGCCGGGGGCGGGCGTCGCCGGCGTCGGGGACGCGACGTGCTGGCAGCAGGCATCCTCTGGTCGGTGCGCTTTCAGGGAGAAATCCGTGCCTTCCTGACCCTGGACGATGGCAGCGACCGGCTCAGCGCCGTGCTGTCCGGCGAGATGCTGGAGCTCAATCGGCACCGCCTGCAGCGTGAGCAGCCGCTGCTGATCTATGGCGAACTGTCCTACGATGATTACGAGGACGGTTACCGCATCCGCCCCAGCGAAATCCTGGACCTCGACACGGCGCGGCAGCGTTATGCCATCGCGCTGCAGATTTCGGTTCCGGCCGAGTTTGACTATGCTGTGCTGGCGCCGGTGCTGCGCCAGCATGCCGGACAGCCGGGGCTGCCGGTGATCCTGACGGCAAGGGCCGATGGGCAGCAGGCGGAATTCAAGCTGGGCGCGAACTGGCGGGTGGACGTCAGCGACGCCCTGATGCGTAAACTGGACAAGCTATGTGGCAAGGGCCGGGCGATTATCCGGTATCGGCGGCCGGATTTCGGCTCGGCACGGGGATCTGAAGCGGCATGAATCTGAACTATCTGGACTTCGAGCAGCCGATCGCCGATCTGCAGGCCAAGATCGACGAGCTGCGCAACGTGGCGGACGGCAGCGTCGTCAACATCAGCGAGGAGATCAGCCGGCTGGAGAAGAAAAGCCGGACCCTGACCGAGCAGATTTTCTCCAAGCTCAGCGCCTGGCAGGTCGCTCAGCTGGCCCGTCATCCGCAGCGGCCCTACACGCTGGATTACGTGCAGGAGATCTTTACCGATTTTCAGGAGTTGCGGGGCGACCGCCACTACAAGGATGACCCGCCCATGATCGGTGGCCTGGCAAGGCTGGACGGGCGGCCGGTGATGCTGATCGGCCAGCAGAAAGGGCGCGATACCAACGAGAAGATCCGGCGCAATTTCGGCATGCCCAGGCCGGAGGGCTACCGCAAGGCGCTGCGGCTGATGCAGATGGCGGAGAAGTTCTCCCTTCCGGTGATCAGCTTCATCGACACCCCGGGTGCCTACCCGGGTATCGGCGCGGAGGAGCGCAACCAGAGCGAGGCCATCGCCCGCAACCTGTTCGAGATGTCGCGCCTGAAAACGCCGATCATCTGCACCGTGATCGGCGAGGGCGGTTCAGGCGGGGCCCTGGCGATCGGGGTCGGCGATCATGTGGCCATGCTCCAGCACAGCATCTACTCGGTGATCTCGCCCGAGGGCTGTGCGTCCATTCTGTGGAAGAGTGCCGAACATGCCCAGACCGCTGCAGAGGTGATGGGCATGACCGCACCACGACTGCTCGAGCTGGGTCTGATCGACGAGGTGGTGCCCGAGCCGCTTGGGGGCGCTCACCGGGCACCCCAGGAGCAGGCCCGGACGCTCAAGGGCAGCCTGCTCAGGACCCTGGATCGCCTGGGCCAGATGTCGATGACCGAATTGGTTGATCGGCGCGAAAAACGCTACGCCGGATATGGGGAATTCCGCGAAAGCTGATCCCGGCGTTGCCGAAGCCGTCGCTGCCCTGGCGCGCCCCGGCCGCTATGTGCTGGCCTTCAGCGGCGGCATCGATTCGACCGTGCTGCTGCATGCGGCCGCCGCACGGCGCGACGAGGGTCTGTGCCTTCGCGCCCTGCATGTGAATCACGGCCTGCATCCGCAGGCTGCGGACTGGGCCCGACACTGTCAGGAACAGGCCGCAGCGCTTGGTGTGGACTGCGAGGTCCTCATGCTGGATGCCGCCCCGGCGGCGAACCTTGAGGCCTGGGCCAGGGAGCGGCGCTATGCGGTGCTCGGCGCCGCCTTGCGGAAAGGGGAAGTGCTGCTCACGGCCCATCATCAGCAGGATCAGGCCGAGACGGTGCTGCTGCACCTGCTGCGGGGCAGCGGTGAGGTCGGTCTGGCAGCGATGGCGGCCGAGCGGCGGCTGGGTTCGCACC
>JBFKIN010000499.1:0-2115 GCA_041632255.1 Oceanococcus sp.
CTCTTCCGGCGCGTTGTCGATCTGGTCGTAGGCCTTGGTCTCGCCGCCGTACTTCTTGCCCTGAACCACCGTCAGCGCAGCCGTCAGCGTCGTCTTGCCGTGGTCCACGTGACCGATCGTGCCCACGTTCACGTGGGGCTTGGTGCGCTCAAATTTCTCTTTGGCCATTTTTCGTAACCTTCTTCAGATTTAACCGCGGCGCTCAGGACGCCTTGATGACTGCTTCGGCGACGCTCGACGGCGCCTCGTTGTATTTCGCGAACTGCATGGTGTAGGTCGCGCGACCCTGACTCATGGAGCGCAGGTCGGTTGCGTATCCGAACATTTCCGACAGCGGAACCTCGGCCCGGATCGTCTTGCCGGACGGCGTGTCTTCCATGCCCTGGACCATGCCGCGACGACGATTCAGGTCGCCCATCACGTCGCCCATGTAGTCCTCGGGGGTCACCACTTCGACGTCCATGATCGGCTCCAGCAGCACGGCCTTGGCCTTGCGGGCACCTTCCTTGAAGCCCATGGAGCCGGCGATCTTGAACGCCATTTCGTTCGAGTCGACGTCATGATAGGAACCGTCATACAGGGTGACCTTGACATCGACCACCGGGTAGCCGGCGATCACGCCGTTCTGCATCTGTTCCTGAATACCCTTGTCGACTGCGCCGATGTATTCCTTCGGCACGACACCGCCGACGATGGCGTTGACGAACTCGTAACCTTCGCCCGCTTCTTTCGGCTCCAGGCGCAGCCAGACGTGACCGTACTGACCACGACCGCCGGACTGACGCACGAACTTGCCTTCCTGCTCCACCATGGCGCGGATCGTCTCGCGATAGGCCACCTGCGGCTTGCCGACGTTCGCCTCGACCTTGAATTCGCGCTTCATGCGGTCGACGATGATTTCCAGGTGCAGCTCGCCCATGCCGGAGATGATGGTCTGGCCGGACTCCTCGTCGGTATGCACGCGGAAGGAGGGATCTTCCTGCGCCAGCTTCTGCAGCGCCAGACCCATCTTCTCCTGGTCCGACTTGGTTTTCGGCTCAACCGCGACCGAAATCACCGGCTCGGGGAATTCCATGCGCTCCAGAACGACGGGCGCGTCAGGCGAGCACAGGGTGGTCCCGGTGGTGATGTTCTTCAGACCGACGCAGGCGGCGATGTCGCCGGCGCGCACTTCCTTGATCTCTTCACGGGTATTGGAATGCATCTGCAGCAGGCGGCCGATGCGCTCCTTCTTGCCATCCGTGGAGTTCAGCACCGAGTCACCCGCCGACAGAACGCCCGAGTAGACACGCACGAAGGTCAGGGTGCCGACGAAGGGGTCGGTGGCGATCTTGAAGGCCAGCGCCGCGAAAGGCTCGTCATCGGAGGACTTGCGAACCAGCGCCTTTTCGGAATCGTCCGGATGGGTGCCCTTGATGGCCTTCACTTCCAGCGGCGACGGCATGAATTCGACGACCGCGTCGAGCAGCGCCTGCACACCCTTGTTCTTGAAGGCGGTACCGCACAGGGTGAGGACGATTTCATTGGCCAGCACGCGAGCGCGCAGGCCTTTCTTGATTTCCTCGACGGAGAGCTCACCCGATTCCAGGTACTTCTCCATCAGCTCCTCGTCGGCCTCGGCGGCAGCCTCCACCATCGATTCGCGGTATTCCTCGGCCTTGGCCTGCAGCTCCGCCGGAATCGGACGCTCCTCGAAGGTCATGCCCATGTCGTCCGGGTTCCAGTGAATCGCCTTCATCCGGAACAGGTCGACAACGCCTTCGAACTTCTCTTCCGCGCCGATGGGCAGCTGGACCGAGACCGCGTTTGCGCCCAGGCGCTTCTTCAGCATCTCCAGGCAGCGGTAGTAGTCGGCACCCATCTTGTCCATCTTGTTGATGAACACCATGCGCGGCACTTCGTACTTGTTGGCCTGGCGCCAGACGGTTTCGGTCTGGGGCTCGACACCGGCGTTGGCGTCCAGCACGCAAACGGCGCCATCGAGCACGCGCAGCGAACGTTCCACCTCGATGGTGAAGTCCACGTGCCCCGGGGTGTCGATGATGTTGATGCGGTAGCGGTGCGGGAACTGCTGCTCCATGCCCTGCCAGAAGCAGGTGGTGGCGGCGGAGGTGA
>JBFKIN010000500.1:0-2112 GCA_041632255.1 Oceanococcus sp.
GCGGTTGCGCGAAAGCGCTTGGCCGCTCCACGGTTGGTTTTCAGTTTCGGCATCGTAAATCCTCAGTTTTTCTTCGGCGCCATGACCATCACCATCTGCCGACCTTCCATTTTCGGCATCTGTTCGACCTGGGCCAGGTTTTCCAAATCCTTCTTCACCCGCTCGAGCAGTTCGAGCCCGATTTCCTGGTGGGCCATTTCCCGACCGCGAAACCGCATGGTGACTTTCAACTTGTCGCCTTCTTCCGCGAAGGAGATAAGGCGTCGCAGCTTGGTCTGGTAATCGCCTTCCTCCGTGTTCGGGCGGAACTTGATTTCCTTGACCTGTATCTGCTTCTGCTTCTTACGGGCGGCTTGCTGTGCCTTGCTCTTCTGGAACAGAAACTTGCCGTAATCCATCAGCTTGCAAACAGGCGGGCTGGCCTGTGGGGCCACCTCCACCAGATCCAGGCCTGCTTCACTTGCGAGAGCCAAGGCCTCCGCGAGTGTCTTCACGCCCAGTTGTTCACCATCGTCACTGACGAGCCGTACTTCCCGGGCGGTGATCTCGTCATTTCGCCGGGCCTGCTTTTCTGCGCTGATTCTGTCTTACTCCGTAAAAAACGAACTATGGCCGTGATGCCTCATCCGACAGGCGATCCAGGAAGTCTTCCAACGGCATGGATCCCAGATCAGCACCGTCGCGAGCACGCACGGCCACTCGATTGTCCTCGACCTCGCGATCACCCAGTATGACGACGTAGGGCACGCGCTGCATCGAAAGCTCGCGGATTTTAAAGCCGATTTTCTCGTTTCTCAAGTCTGCCCGTGCGCGGTATCCCGCGGCTGACAGTTGATCGACGACATTTTTCGCATATTCGGCCTGTCGGTCGGTGATGTTGCAGACCACGATTTGCTGCGGTGCCAGCCACAGCGGCAGGGCGCCGGCGTAGTGTTCGATCAGGATGCCGATGAAGCGCTCGAGCGAGCCAAGGATGGCCCGGTGGATCATCACCGGCACCTGTTTGTCCCCGTGTTCATCCACATACTGCGCACCGAGGCGCCCCGGCATGGAAAAGTCCAGCTGCACCGTGCCGCACTGCCATTCGCGGCCGAGACAGTCACGCAGGGTGAAATCGATCTTCGGTCCGTAGAAGGCGCCTTCTCCCGGCTGCACCACATAGGGCAGGCCCTTGCGGTCCAGGCTGGCCTTGAGCGCCGATTCCGCCTTGTCCCAGAGCGCATCCGATCCGACCCGCTGCTCGGGGCGGGTGGACAGGGCCAGCACGATGTCGTCGAAGCCGAAGTCCTTGTAGACGGCGAAGGTCAGATCAAGGAGTTGCGCGACTTCACTTTCTATCTGGTCTTCGGTGCAGAAGATGTGGGCGTCGTCCTGGGTGAAGCCGCGCACCCGCATCAGCCCGTGCAGGGCGCCGGACAGTTCGTTGCGATGACAGGAGCCGAACTCGGCCATGCGCAGGGGCAGGTCGCGGTAGCTCTTCAGGCCCTGGTTGTAGATCTGCAGATGCGCCGGACAGTTCATCGGCTTGATCGCGAATTCCCGGTCCTCCGAGGAGGTCAGGAACATGTTTTCCGCGTACTTGTCCATGTGCCCGGATTTCTCCCACAGCACCTTGTCGATGATCTGCGGGGTCTTCACTTCCTGGTAGCCGCTGGCACGCAGCAGCCGGGCGATGTACTGCTCGATGGTGCGATAGACGCGCCAGCCGTGGTCATGCCAGAACACCATGCCCGGGGCCTCTTCCTGGAAGTGGAACAGGTCCAGGCGCTTGCCCAGGGTGCGGTGGTCGCGTTTGGCCGCTTCCTCCAGCCGGTTGAGATACTGCTTCAGCGCCTTCTTGTCGGCCCATGCCGTGCCGTAGATGCGCTGCAGCATCTCGTTGTTCGAGTCGCCGCGCCAGTAGGCGCCGGCCACCTTCATCAGCTTGAAGTGACCCAGCTTGCCGGTGGAGGGCACGTGCGGGCCGCGGCACAGGTCGACGAAATCCTCCTGGCGATACAGGCTGATGTCCTCGTTGGCCGGAATCGAGGCGATGATCTCGGCCTTGTACTCCTCGCCCATGTCGCGGAAGTACTTCACCGCCTCGTCGCGCGGCATGAGTTCGCGCGCCAC
>JBFKIN010000501.1:0-2111 GCA_041632255.1 Oceanococcus sp.
CTGCGCCAACGACAAGGACGCGTCCTGGAACCGCGGCTGGATCATCTTCCACGATCGCGCCGGCAAGACTGGCCAGGTGGACGAAGGGGATCAGATTCTGACCGTGATCCCGGCCGGTGAGATCGCCAAGGACATCATCGGTGACAAGGCCCACGTGACCTTCGAACCCAACGGCCGCATCCAGCACCGCTCGGTGACCTTCAAGCTGGACACCACCGACTGCTCCGCCGAACACAGCAAGACCCTGTGGGTGCCGCGCAGTGGCGCTGCCCGCCTGGAAGACGTGAACTGCAACGCCTGATCGCAGGCCGAGCACAGCAAGCACCAAGAACGCGAGGGGTCAGCCCGGGCCATCACTGGGCTTGACATCCTCTTGACATGACCCTACTCAGTATCTGGCGGGGTCAATTTTGAAAACCCAAGGAGTGATCAAAGATGGCAAAACTCGAAGACATCGAAGGCATCGGCCCGACCTACGCGGACAAGCTGCGGGCGGCTGGCGTTACCACCCAGAAGAAACTGCTGGAACTGGGCTCGACCCCCACCGGCCGGCGCAAGATCGAGAAGGACAGCGGGCTGTCCGGCAAGCTGGTCCTGAAGTGGATCAACCGGGCGGATCTGGCCCGCGTCCGCGGCATCGGTGAGGAATATGCCGATCTGCTGGAAGTGGCCGGCGTCGATACCGTCCCGGAACTGGCACGGCGCAACGCGAAGAACCTGTTCGAGCGAATGAACACGGTCAACGCTTCCCGCAAGCTGGTGCGATCGGTGCCCACCCTGGCCAAGGTTGAGGCCTGGACGGCGCAGGCCAAGGATCTGCCCCGCGCGATCCATTACTGACGCGTTGTGACGATGAAACAGGCGGACTTCGGTCCGCCTTTTTTTATGCCGCCCCGCCCGCATGCGCGTGGCGCGTCCGCGCCGGACACAAGCCCCGCCGGCGAGCGCACGCGCGAGCTCGCCGCTCAGGTCGCGACGTAGCGTGGCGCCCAGCCCAACGTCGCGAAGTGAACCTGGATGTCGCTGCTCTTCGCCTTGACCAGAATTTCTTCGAGGGGCAGCTGGCTGCTGTCCAGGGCCTGTTCCAGATGGTCTACCTCGTCTTCAAACTCACGCCCCAGCGCAGCAATCTCTTCCTGCACGGCTGCCGCACGTTCCTCCGCGCGGGCCACATCTCCGGACTCCTTGCGCAGGCGCCCGGCCCGGCGCGCTGCGGAGCTGACCCGGCGAACATTCGTGGCCGAAACCTTGCGCCGTCCCAGGAAGGCGCCGAGCAAGGCCCCGCCGAAAGACAAGGCGGCGTCGACCTGTGTCGCCCGGCTTTGCTGCGCCTCGCGGTCGATGGCTTGCTGGGCGCGCAGCAGACGATCCTCCAGTTTCGCCAGGCGCTTCTCGTAACGGGCCCGCAGGCTCGCGACCTCGGTGTCCCGTCGTTCGTTGGCGGCCTGACGCAGGCGCACACGAAAGTCGCCCTCGCCCTCTCCGGGGCTGGAACTGAGCTTGAGCGCGGAACAATGCCAGATACATAGCGGTCGCTCCGTTCGCACATGCTGGCTCAGGCTGCGCTGCCAGCTTTTGATCGCGCCCGGCTTCAATAGCGCGGCCGGCAGCTCGGCATAGCGCGCGCCAGGCTCGGCCCTGGCCTGCAGGCGGTCCGGATCCAGCTCCAGCAGTTCTGCGTCAGCCCAGTCCGGCGTCAACAGGCTTTCATCGACCGCCAGCGCCAGCAGCAGACGCCGCTCGCAGGCAATCTTGTGGCGGGCACTGGCGTAGTGAACATCAACCGCCGCGAGCAGGCGGGGCTGGTAGAGCAGTGCCTCGCCGGGCGCCGGCAGGCGTGGCGCCGGCAAGTACAGGGCTCTGATTCCGGCTGGTAGGGGTGGTGGCCCGGCCGAGGCGACCACTGATGGGGCTGGCGCCGAGGGAACCGGTGGCGGCGACGCCGAAGCTTCGGGCGTCAGGCGCTGGATCTGCTCGCGCGCCAGCGGCCCGGCCAGATAGGACAGCGCCCAACGCGTGGCAAAACAGCCCGGCCTCGCCTCATGGACGTTGTGGAGCAGGAAGCGCCGCTTGCCCAGGCCGGTGAGCCAGCGAGACAGCTGCTGCACGTC
>JBFKIN010000502.1:0-2109 GCA_041632255.1 Oceanococcus sp.
GGGGACCATCAGGTGCTGAAGAACATTTCCCTGATGGCCGAGGTCGGCGAGCGGATTGCGGTCATCGGCGAGAACGGCATCGGCAAGTCGACCCTGCTGCGCACGCTGATGGGGGAGGTGGGCTATGAGCCCTCGGGCGGCGAGTATCACTGGTCCGAGAACGCCAACATCGCCTATTACGCGCAGGATCACGCCCACGAGTTCGAGGTGGACATGAGCCTGTTCGAGTGGATGAGCCGCTGGCGCCAGCCGGGCGACGATGAGCAGGTCGTGCGCAGCACGCTGGGCCGCCTGCTGTTTTCGGGAGACCAGGTCGATCAGTCCGTCAAGGTGCTGTCCGGCGGCGAGCAGGGCCGCATGCTGTTCGGCAGGATGATGCTGCAACGACCGAACATCATGGTGCTGGACGAGCCGACCAACCACATGGACATGGAGTCCATCGAATCGCTCAATCTGGCGCTGGACCGCTATGACGGCACCCTGATCTTCGTCAGTCACGATCGCGAGTTCGTGTCCAGCCTGGCGACCCGCATCATCGAGTTGACCGGTGACGGCTACGTGGATTTCTCCGGAGGCTACGAGGAGTATCTGAGCTCGCAGGGCACATGAAAAGCTTCGCCGATGCCGCACTGCCGCCGGCGCTGCTCAAGGCGCTGGACTCTCTGGGTTACCAGCGCCCCACCGAGGTCCAGGCGCAGAGCTTGCCGCCCATGCTGGCCGGCCGGGATGTGCGGGTGCAGGCCAGCACGGGCAGCGGCAAGACGGCGGCATTCGGTCTGGCCCTGCTGTCGGCTCTGCGCACGGACACGGCCGAGCTGCAGGCGCTGGTGCTGTGTCCCACCCGGGAACTGGCCGATCAGGTCGCCCGGGAGCTGCGCGGCCTGGCCCGCTTCATTCCCAACGTCAAGATTCTGAGTCTGTGCGGCGGCGTGTCCGTGCGTCCGCAACTCGCTTCACTGCAGGCGCATGAGCCGCACATCGTGGTGGGCACGCCCGGGCGCATCGAGGACCTGATCAAACGCCAGGCCCTGCCCCTGGACCGGATCCATCGGGTGATCCTGGATGAGGCCGACAAGATGCTGGACATGGGCTTCATCGAGCCCATCGGGCGGATTCTGGGCCAGCTGCCACGCGAGCGCAGCACCGGCCTGTTTTCCGCGACCTATGCGGAGGAGATCCGTCAGATCAGCCGGGAATTTCAGCACGAGCCGATCGAAGTCGAGATTGCCGGGCAGGCCGCGGATGTCTCCATCGCGCAGCACTTCTACAAGGTCGAGAAGCAGGACAAGCCCGCCGCCCTGCAGACCCTGCTCGGCGAGCGTGCGCCGTCCTCCTGCCTGGTGTTCTGCAATACCCGTATCGACACAAGGGATGTGGCCGCTAGGTTGCAGGCTGCGGGTTTCAGTGCGCTGGCCCTGCACGGCGAGCTGGATCAGCGTGAGCGCGATGAGATCGTGGTCCAGTTCGGCAACGGCAGCTGCCAGGTCCTGGTCGCCACCGATGTGGCGTCCCGGGGGCTGCACATCGAAGGCCTGCCGATGGTCATCGCCTACGAGCTGCCGACGGATCCGGCCGTGCACGTGCATCGCATCGGGCGCACCGGCCGCGCCGGCGAAAGCGGTCTGGCCTGCGCGCTGGTCTCGGGCCGGGAGCAGGGTCGTATCCAGGGCATCGAGGCGCTGACCGGCATGAAGCTCTCCTGGAGCGCATTGCCCACCCGTTCTGGCAAACCGCAGCGCCCGGCCATGAAAACGCTGATCATCGATGCCGGTCGCAAGGACAGGTTGCGACCGGGTGACATCCTCGGCGCGCTGACCGGCGCGGGTGGCCTGCGTGGCGACGAAGTGGGCAAGATCGATGTGTTCGCGACCCGTGCCTATGTGGCCGTGAGCCGCGAACGGGCCCCATCGGTGGTCAGGGCCCTGCGTCAGGCGCAGATCAAGGGACGCAAGTTCCGCATCCGCGACATCTGACCGCCCTGTTTTCCTCTCCGGAGCTGAACTGATGCCGAAAGTGGCGCTGTTTGTCGATGTCCAGAACCTGTATTACACGGCCCGTGCGGCGTTCCAGCGCAATGTCGACTACAACCGCCTCTGGGCCCGGGCCACC
>JBFKIN010000503.1:0-2103 GCA_041632255.1 Oceanococcus sp.
CGCGGATCAGCGGCACCGCCGCCAGCGCCCCCAGGAGAGCTCCCAGTGTATTGGCGGCGTAGAGCCAGGCAAATCGACGGGAAAAGGCTGCGCTATCCGGCACAGCAGCCTGGGCCAGCAGCGGCAGCACCCACCCCATCGCCACGGTCGGCAGCAGCAGGGCGGCCAGCAGGAGCGCTGCGGCCACGGCTTCCGGCAGCCCGGCGACCAGCCCGGCGGCCGCCGGACTGGCGAGAACCAGGAGAAGGCCGCTGGCCCCGATCCACAGCTCCAGGCCGATGTACCAGCGACGCGGCCGGGATGCCGACCAGGGCTGCAGAGCCAGAACGGCGCCCAGGGCCAGACCGGCCATATAGCCGGCGAACACCAGCGCGGACGCCTCGACGCTGCGGCCCAGCAGCAATTCCAGGCGACGAAACAGCAGCAGTTCGAACAGCAGTGCAGCGAAACCCGAGCCGGCGGCGGCGAGCAGCGGCTTCAACAGACTCCGGGCTATATCGAATCCTCCCAGCCCTCGGCGCTTTCCCGCGCCTCCCGGCGGCGCATGGCATCCAGACGCTCCTCGGCGTCCTTGTCCGTGCGCCAGACCACGCCCGGGAACAACAGAACCCGCAAGAGCCCGATCAGCATGTACAGGTAGGTCAGGCTGAAGATGATCCCGCAGATCATCGAGATCACTTCAAAATTCGGGCTGAGATACTTGATCCCCCACCAGGAAATGACATCCACCAGCGCGGCCGCGAGACCCAGCGGAAAAATCCACTGGTATGCCCACAGGTGGTTGAACTGCATGGAGAACGGCACCCCGATGACCAGAAAGGAGGTAGTGAACCCGAACAGATGCGCATGGGTGAAGGCGATCAACTTGCCCTGCGACATCTGTTCGAAGTAAGCCTCGGCGCTGCCGTGCAGGTGCAACTGGTAAGTGATCTCACTGGCGCCAAAGGCGAAGGCGATGCCGTACATGGTGATCGCCATCGCCAGACCGCGCTTCACCCCCGTGGGATAGTGGTGCAGGTTCAGGGACTCGCGGGATTCCCGGAAAGGCACCGCCCACCAGACGAGCACCATCAGAAAAATCATGAACAGCCCGAGGGCGATCGGTCCGCCGACCGCAATCCAGGGACTGGGTGGAGGCTCGACCTCGACCAGGTCGTCCAGCGCGATGTCGTCCAGAACGCTGAAGTCATCCTGGGCAAGCGCGCTCTCCGGCGCGAGCAGCAACAGGCACAGCAACAGGCAGATGCGCAGCATGGACGTGCTCAAGCCGGCTTCAGGCGGACATGCAGCAGCACAGCGGCGCGCTTGAGGGCCGCGGCCACCGCGTCAGCCAGGCTGTCCTGTCCGCCCCCGGGCAGTTGCTCCACCGTCCGGCCAATCGCGCCGGCGTACAGCGCCGGATCATCCGCGCCGTCAACCTTGCCGGCATGCATGGCCACCGCATGACTCACCTCGAGCTGTCGATTGGTCGCCAACAGCACAAAGAACTGCTCGCCCTTGAACTGAGCCGGCACGATGATCGCCGTTCCCGCCGCCTTGCCGTCCCGCACCGGCACGTAGATCGTGGTCTCGTCCTGGGGGCCCAGACTTACCCCCATTTTCTCGGCGCGCGCCAGTTCCTTGTCGGTCAGGATGGTATCCAGGGGCTTGTAGGCAGTCACGCCGGGAAACAGGCGCTGGACCTCCCGCGGGATCAGATTGGCGGTATCCAGCCAGTCACCGGGACTCTGCGGTGTCGAGCGCACCTGACCGGGGTTGGCCTTGGCCTTGGCCTCGGTTGCATTGCTTGCCCCGTCGCCATCACTGTCCTGTTCGCCGATCTTGGCGAAAGCCCCCACATTCGAACCGGCGTCGCGCCAATCTTCGCCGTAGGCATTCAGTGGCGTTCCGCCGCCATCCTTGTGACAGGCATGGCAGCTCGGCGGGTAGCCATAGTGCTGCTTGTAAAGGCGTGCGAAGCGAGGCTCGGCGCCGACATTCAGGCTCAGCGTCAGACTGCCCAGCAGGAGCAGCACACTGCAGGTCCTCATTCTCATTCCTGTTCCCGTTCTTCTCATGCTTGGCCTGGCTGCTGGCGTCCCGATGGACCGCTGGACCCTTGGC
>JBFKIN010000504.1:0-2100 GCA_041632255.1 Oceanococcus sp.
ACATCCTGGGTGTGAGACAGGGGCACCAGACCATCCTGCGAAACCAGGCCGATCGAGGAGCGCACGCCGACCAGATTGCTGTTGCTGGGCGGCAGTCGGATGGACGCACAGGTGTCCGAACCGGTGCCGAGCAGACCCAGATTGGCCGCGATGGCGGCCGCGCTGCCGCCGGAGGAGCCACCCGCGTCCTTGCTGGTGTCGTAAGGGGTCGCGATGCGCAGGGTCCGGCTGTTGTAACTCTGGGTGAAGTAGGCGAATTCGGTCATCGCGGCCTTGGCCAGGATCAGTGCGCCGGCACGACGCAGGCCGGCCACGCTGTGGGCATCATCCGGCGGCTGCGAGCCGGCCAGCGACAGGCTCGCCGCGGTGGTCGGAAAATCGAAGCTGTCGTACAGGTCCTTCAGCAGCACGGGAGCGCAGTGCAGCGGGCCGACCGGGCCGCGGGTGGCGTAGGCCGCGTCCAGCGCCTGCGCCTGCTCGCGCCACAGCGGGTTGACCGAGACGATGGCATTGAGCGGCAGTCCGCCGGCTTCGGGCACAGGCAGGGTATCCAGCGCCGCAATCCGGTCGACATAGGCCTGACCCAGTTCGACGCAGCTGATCTCGCCAGCGGCCAGAGCGGCCTGCACATCGGCCACGGTGGCCTCCATCACATCGAATCCGGCTGTCCCACCAGCCCTTGTGCTGCGATCGCCGCAGGCCGTCAGGCCCAGCGCCAGCAGGGTTATCAGAAGGGAGCGCATGGCGTTTCTCCAGCAGTTGGGCCCCGACCCGCCAAATGGGTCGGAGCCGGGTGAATCAGGGTCCGGCCAGCTCTTCCAGGGCACGGAGGTAGGTGTCCAGCGGCAGGTCCTCGGGCGCCGCCGACGTGGCGGTCATCAGGGCCTGCTGCTGGCGGGCATTGAAGGCCTGCAAGCTGTCGATCTGGGTCAGGGGGCTGGACTCGACCGGCGGCGCGGCGCGGTGATGGGTGGCCTGCTCGAAGTCGTAGGCGATGCCCAGGGCCGTCCCCTCGTCGAAGCGGCGCACGAAAATCTCCATGCCGCGCGGCACCCCCACCGACTCATCGAAGCCCACCGGCACGACCACCGACCCCATCTGGGTGGTGGACCCGAAATCGCAGGTGCGCCCGCCGGTGGGGCCCGGCGACAGGATGATGGCGTCCAGGCGGACCGGCAGGCCATCGGCGTCCAGCACCGGCTCGCCCTGGGCATCGACCAGCGCGTCCATCACGGCGGTGACATAGTCGCGCTCGGCGACAATGGCGGCGAGCTCCCCCTCGCTTGGCGCGCCATCGGGGTCGGTGGTGGCGACCGAGGCCATCAGGCCGGCGGTGCGCGGCCCCACGCGGGCCGATTCCACCAGACCCTCGTCCGCCAGGCAGTCGCCCCGACCGTTGCTCTCGGTGGCGAAACTGCTGCTGACGCAGCGCCGGGCGCTGTGCCCGCCCTCGTCCTCGAAGACCCGGAAGTAGTCATTCATGTCGAAGTGCCGGGTGCCGGCGCCGCGGTTCCGGAAATCCGGCAGGTAGACCTCATGGATGGTCGCGCCCATGGCTGCGAGCTGTTCCACCGCGGCGGCAATCAGTTCGCCCTGGGCGCCGGTGCCCGCCGGCGAGCCCAGGCTGCCGATCTGCCGCGCTATGCCGATGTGACGGCCGGCCACCCCGTACAGCTCCCGATCCAGGTAGCGCAGATAGCTGGCCGGCCGCGCCTCGGCCGGAAAGTCCAGTGTCTTCGGGTCGCGCGGATCGACCCCGGCCATGGCCGTGAGCATCAGGGCGGCATCACGGACCGTGCGGGTCATCGGCCCGCCGGTATCGCGGGCATGTGACAACGGAAAGATGCCGTGCTGCGAGATCACCCCCAGGCTGGGCCGGATGCCGACCAGGCCATTGACCGAACTGGGGTGGCGGATCGACTGGCAGGTGTCCGAGCCGGTGCCGCCGATGGCGAAGCTGGCCGCGATGGAGGCCCCGGTCCCGGAGGAGGAACCGGCCGGGCTCTGACTGGTGTTGTAGGGGTTCATCACCTGGATGGCGCGGGCCGAGAAGCCGGTGGTGAAGAAGGCGAACTCGTCCTGGTTGGCCTTGCCCAGGAT
>JBFKIN010000505.1:0-2096 GCA_041632255.1 Oceanococcus sp.
AGTCGGAGCAGATCGCGCGCACGCCGGAGCGATTGGAGTAGTGAATCGTCTCGCGGATTTCATCGACGATCGGGGCATGGCAGCTGGAGCAGAAGGCTTCACTGTTGGTGGCCTCCATGCCGGTGTTGAAGGCGCCCCAGAACAGGATGCCTCCGATGAAGCCCATTGCCAGCAGGACCCCTGCGGCTGCCTTGCTCGGCCTGCGCAGGCGTCGCCAGAAAGCGCTGAGCAGTTTTTTCATTGCCGCCTCGTCGTGCCCGGTCCGTTCGCTAGCGCAGCGAATCCACGCGCCGGAAGCTGTTGTCGATCAGCGCTTCGGCGTCGGCCTGCACGACATGGCACTGCAGGCAGAAATAGCGGCGGGGCGAGACATCGGCGATCACCAGGCCCTCCCGCGTCTCGTAATGGGTCACGCTGATCCGGGTGGCTCCGCTGTCCACCGCCCGGCGGAAGCTGTGGCAGGACAGGCACTTGTTGGCATTCGTGGACAGTTCGTAACCGCGGATCGAGTGCGGAATCAGCGGTGGCTGGAAAATGTAGTCGCTGGGATAAGGGCGCCGGTCGCGTGGGATGGGCTTGATGGGCTCAGCGCTGTTGATTTCATCCAGTTCGTAGGGCCCGCGCAGCGAATGCATCCCGCCATTGTTCACGTTGGCGATGCGGTCACCGGCCGCCGGTTCCTGCGCGACGATGAGCTGGCTGCCGGTGCCCAGCGCCAGGAACAGACTCAGATGTCGGATCAGCTTCGTCATGGTCGTCAGACCTTCTCCAGCCTGACCGCGCACTTCTTGAAGTCGGTCTGCTTGGACAGGGGGTCGGTGGCATCCAGGGTCAGCTTGTTGATCAGTACCCTGGCGTCGAACCAGGGCACGAAGACCAGACCCACCGGGGGACTGTTGCGGCCCCGGGTCTCCACCCGGCAGCGAACCCGTCCCCGGCGCGAGATCAGCAGGGCCTCGTCGCCGCGGCGCAGGCCGCGGTCCCTGGCGTCGTTGGGATGGATGTAGCACAGCGCATCGGGTACCGCGCGGTGAAGCTCGGGAACGCGCTGGGTCATCGAACCGGAATGCCAGTGTTCCAGCACACGGCCGGTGCTCAGCCACAGATCGTACTCGGCGTCGGGCGATTCCGGTGGCGGTTCATAGGGCGCGAAGATGATGTTGGCCCGGCCATCGGGCTTGCCGTAGAACTCCACGCCCTTGCCCGCGCCGACATAGGGGTCCGAGCCTTCGCGGAAGCGCCAGCGCGTTTCCTGGCCATCGACCACCGGCCAGCGCAGGCCGCGGGTCTGGTGATAGCGCTCGTAGGGCGCCAGGTCGTGGCCATGGCCGCGACCGAATGTCGCGTACTCCTCGAACAGCCCCTTCTGCACGTAGAAGCCCTGCGCGTGGGCATCATCGTTGAGGCTGCGGGCCTGGCTGGCGGGGAAGCGGTCGACCTGGCCGTTGCGGAACAGCACCTCGTACAGGCTCTTGCCGCGGTAGGCCGGCATCGCGGCGAGCAGCTCCTCGGGCCAGACCTCCTCCATGCGGAAGCGCTTGGAGAACTCCATGATCTGCCACAGGTCGGACTTCGCCTCGCCGGGCGGCGACACCTGCTGATACCAGGTCTGGGTCCGTCGTTCGGCGTTGCCGTAGGCCCCTTCCTTCTCGACCCACATCGCGGTGGGCAGCACCAGGTCGGAGGCCTGGCAGGTCACGGTGGGGTAGGGGTCCGAGGTGACGATAAAGTTGTCGGCGTTGCGGTAGCCCGGCAGGCCCTCCTGCATCATGTTCGGCGCGGCCTGCATGTTGTTGTTGCACATGACCCAGTAGGCGTTGAGTTCGCCGTCGCGCAGCTTGCGGTTCTGCTCTACCGCATGGAAACCGGGCTTGTCAGGAATCGTGCCTTCGGGCAGCTTCCAGATCTTCTCGGCGTAATCGCGGTGGGCCTTGTTGGTGACCACCATGTCGGCCGGCAGGCGATGGGCGAAGGTGCCGACCTCGCGCGCCGTGCCGCAGGCTGACGGCTGGCCGGTCAGCGAGAAGGGGCTGTTGCCCGGCTCGGAGATCTTCCCGGTCAGCAGGTGGATGTTGTAGATCAGGCTGTTCATCCAG
>JBFKIN010000506.1:0-2061 GCA_041632255.1 Oceanococcus sp.
CAACCAGGATCACTTTGTTGATTCCGCGACTCATTACCACTCCTCGATTCGTGTCAATTGCGCGGGCCCAGCGACTCCCCCATGGAAGCGCCCGCCCTGAAAAGTCCTAACGCATTCTGCAATTCGTTCCGGGCATACAGCAGCAGCAGCCAGAGGCCGGCCCACAGCCCGGCGGACAGCAGCACGGCCTGCGCCGACCAGCGCGCCAGTACCCAGCCGCCCAGGCTGGCTCCGACGAAGGCGCCCAGGAACTGAGCGCTAGAGAATACGCCCATTGCCCGACCACGTGTGCCGGCTGGCGCCAGACTGGCCAGCCGCGATGGCAGGCTGGCTTCCAGAAAGTTGAAAGCACAGAAAAACAGCCAGAGTCCGATCGGCAGACCCCAGCCGGGCAAGTCCATGACCAGCGCGCCCATCAGGAGCAAGACCACCGCCGGCGGAATCATGGCCGGCACCAGAGCGCGCCGCTCCAGCCAGCGAATCATCAGCAGCACCGGTGGCAGCGAGGCCAGCAGGACCGGCAGGTAGATCATCCAGTGGCGCTCGGCGGGCCAGCCCCAGCGTTCGATCAACAGCAGCGGCAAGCCGAGGAACACGGCGGCCAGCATCGCGTGCAGCAGCAGCACGCCCAGATCCAGGCTGACCAGCTGCGGCAGCAGAATCGAACCCTGCGCCACTTCCGCCTGCGGCCGGGGCGCCTCCGGCAGCGCTGTCAGCAGCAGCAGGGCCAGCAGGGCTGCGCCAGCGGCCAGCACGAACAGGCCGGGCACGTCGGTCACCGAAAGCAGCGCCGGCCCCAGGATCAGCGCCAGCATGAAGGCGCCGCCAATGCTGGCGCCCACGATGGCCATGGCCGTGGTCCGCACCGACTCGCGGGTGAGGTCGGACAGCAGCGCAGTGGAAGCCGCGGCGATCGCGCCGCCACCTTGCAGCAGGCGGGCCAGGATCAGGCTTTCGATGCTGGGGGCCCAGGCCGCCATGACGCTGCCGGCGGCAAACACGAGCAGGCCGAAGGCGATCACCGGCTTGCGCCCGATGCGGTCGGACAGGGCGCCGAAGGGAATCTGCAGCAGGGCCTGGGTCAGGCCGTAGGCGCCCACCGCCAGGCCCACGCCAAGCATTGGGCCGCCGGCCAGCGCCAGCGCATAGGGCGCGATGACGGGCAGCACCATGAACAGGGCCGTCATGCGCAGGATGAGTATCGCCGCCAGAATCAAAGTGGCGCGGCGCTCGGTGGCTGTCATGCAGAATCCGGTTTGAGAAGGCCGCCTGGCGCGGTCATGAAGGACCCGGCTGGATTATGATGCTCGCCTTTCGGCCCTTCAGGGCCATGCGGCATCCCGCGCCGTTCCAGACCCCACAGTTTAGCACCCATGCACAGCATAGAAATCCGCGGCGCGCGGACCCACAACCTGAAAAACCTCGACATCGACATCCCGCGCGATGCCCTGGTGGTGATTACCGGGCTGTCCGGATCCGGCAAGTCCTCGCTGGCGTTCGACACCATCTACGCGGAGGGTCAGCGCCGCTACGTGGAATCGCTGTCGGCCTACGCCCGTCAGTTCCTGTCGATGATGGACAAGCCGGATGTGGACCGCATCGACGGTCTGTCGCCGGCCATATCGATCGAGCAGAAATCCACCTCGCACAATCCGCGGTCGACTGTCGGCACGGTGACCGAGGTTTACGACTACCTGCGCCTGCTGTATGCCCGCATCGGCATACCCTACTGCCCGGACCATGACGTCTCGCTCAACGCCCAGACCATCGCCGAAATGGTCGATCAGGTGCTGCAGCTGCCGGAGGACTCGGCCTGGCTGCTGCTGGCCCCGGTGGTGCGCGGCCGCAAGGGCGAGCACCTGCAGCTGCTGGAGAAGCTGCGCGGCGAAGGCTTCATCCGCGCGCGCATCGACGGCGAGGTGGTGGAGCTGGACGACACCCCGGCGCTGAATCCCAAGACCAAGCACGACATCGACGTGGTGGTGGATCGCTTCAAGATCCGCCACGACCTGAGCCAGCGCCTGGCCGAGTCCTTCGAGACCGCGCTGCGCCTGTCCGAGG
>JBFKIN010000507.1:0-2049 GCA_041632255.1 Oceanococcus sp.
GATGTCGTGCGCGTTCTCTCCGGCAGGTGACAGATGGCATACACTGGCATGCCGACCTCGCAGGAGTGGGTGCATGAGCGAGCAGGAATCCGAAGAGCCGGTCCGCCTGAGCGGCGGCTGTCAGTGCGGTGCCGTGCGCTACGAGGTCAGCATGCGGCCGCAGGGCGTGCACTTGTGCCATTGCCGCATGTGTCAGCGGGCAGTCGGCAATGTGTTCGCCGCGCTGGCCCCGGTCAAACGCAACGCGCTGCGCTGGCTGGACGAGGAGCCGGCCCAGTTCGCCTCGTCGACCGTCGCGCGGCGTGGCTTCTGCCCGCATTGTGGTACACCGATCAGCTTCGCCTACAACGAATCCGAATGGATTGCCCTGGCGACAGGCAGCTTCGATGATCCCGCGGCGCTACCGCCGACCATCGAATATGGGGTGGAATCGCGTCTGCCCTATCTGCATCCGCGGGAAGACTGCGAACAGCAGGAGACCGGAGCGTCCTACGGTTACACCAGCGGCATGATCGTGCAGCAGTTCCAGCCTTTCTGAGCAGATCGCGGGTGTCCCGGATCGGCCGCCGCGGAATCCCGGGCTTGCGGTCAGGGCTGTCAGTCCATGATCAGCGCGTTGCCAAGCTCCCGGCAGATCGCGTGACTCGGGCAACTCAGCAGATGATCATTGACCATGCCGGTGGCCTGCATGTGGGCATAGACGATGGTGCTGCCCATGAAACTGAAGCCGCGCTGCTTGAGGTCTTTTGAGATCCTGTCGGACTCCGGGCTGGTTGCGGGGACCTCGGCCATGCTGCGCCGGACATTGACGATGGGGCGGTTGTCCACGAAGGCCCAGATGTAGCGGGCGAAGCTGCCGAACTCTTCCTGTATCGCGAGGAAGGCGCGCGCATTGCTCACCGCGGAGCGAACCTTGGCCCGATTGCGAATGATGCCGCTGTCCTGGAGCGCTTGCGCCTGTTCGGTCTCGGTCATGCGCGCCACACGCACCGGGTCGAAGTCGTGGAAGACACGCCGGTAGCCTTCGCGGCGCTTCAGGATGGTGCGCCAGGAGAGGCCGGCCTGGGCCCCCTCCAGCACGACGAACTCGAACAGTCGCCGGTCATCGACCTGAGGGACGCCCCATTCCTCGTCGTGGTAGGCGTGTTCCAGGGCGGAGCCCCTGGCCCAGCCGCAAATGGTGTCGGCCGGGTGGATGCTCATGGTCTTTCGGGTTTTCCGAACAATTCGGTGACAAGCGCTGGCGCGGCGTAAACCTTGTCCAGGGCCTTCTGCATGATGGCCGGGTGCACCGCGACAGCGCGATTGTAGCGGCCGTCGTAGGCGTAGGCGCCGCCCAGCGAATGCAGGTTGCCATCAAAGATCAGACCCACCAGCTCGCCCTTCACGTTGAGCACCGGGCTGCCGGAATAGCCGCCGACAATGTCATGGCTGGTGGTGAAATTCACCGGCGTCGTGAGTTCGATATCCGGTTCCGCTTCCAGCCAGGACGTCGGCAGACGATAGGGTTCGTGCGGGGACGATCGCGCTATCGCCCCGCCCCAGCTGGTGAAGGGCGTGACCGTGCTGTCTCCTTCGCCCCAGCCTTCCACTCTGCCGTAGCTCAGGCGCAGGGTAAAGCGGGCGTCCGGGTAGTGCTCGCCGACGGACAGATGGTGGCGGGCCTGCTCGATCAGGGCCAGGTTCCGCTGCACGACCGCGAGAATGTCGCGCTCGTAACGCTCGCGGACGGCCAGAGCCATGGGTTCCAGTGCGCGGACCAGCCGGATCAGCGGGTCGTCGCTGGCCTCTACGGCAGCCAAGCCGCCATCCCAGAGTTTGCGGCGCAGCGCGGGGTCATCCAGACGGGAGCTCTCGATCAATCGTGCGGCGAGTTCAGCCGGGTCGGCGTCACCCAGGCTGATGCGCACAGCGGGATGGTCGGCGCCGAGCAGTTCGCGCAGCATGCCCAGGCTCCAGCCGAGGGTCAGCGATTCGAGTTCGCGTGCGACCGGCGCAGCGGCAAACAGGCGTTGAGTCAGTTGGGGCAGGGCGTCTTCGCGATACTCC
>JBFKIN010000508.1:0-2031 GCA_041632255.1 Oceanococcus sp.
ATACGGCCGGTGATGTGCACGGGCTTGCCGCCCAGGGCGGCCAGGCCCTCGCGGGCGACCGCCTCGGCCCGCATGGGAAAGGCCTTGGCCTGGCGCTCCTGCGGTGTGGTGCGCTCGAATCCGGGGGTGAGGGTAGCGCCGGCGACGCAGGCCAGCACATCAATTCCGAGTGGCTGAAGCTCCGCCCAGAGGCCTTCGGCCAGATTGATGTTCCAGGCCTTGGTGGCGGCGTAGTGGGCGACCATGGCCGATCCCTGGAAGCCGGACATGCTGGACATCAGCAACAGGCCGCCGCGCCCCCGTTCAAGCAGGCGCGGGAGCATGCCATGGGACAGGATCAGAGGCCCCCGGCAGTTCACATCCAGGGTGGTCAGTTGCTGGCTGAGCGGGATGTCACGGAATTCGGCGACCCGGGAGTAACAGGCGTTGTAAACCAGCAGGCCAATGTCCAGATCGGCAATGGCCTGCGCGAATTGTTGCTCGAGATCAGGTGCGGCCAGGTCCATGGCCACAGGCCGGACCTCGACGCGGTAACGGCGCCGGATCAGTTGTGCATCCTGTTCCAGTGGCTCGAGACGACGGGCCAGGGTGAGCAGGTTGAGTCCCCGCTCGGCCAGAAGGTGCGCGTAGGCGCGGCCAATCCCCTCGGAGGCGCCGGCGACAACGGCCCAGGGACCGTAACGGGCATGAAATTCAGGAAACAGGATCACGGCAGCATGGGTCCGTCAGGGGTGGGTGGCGCCACGATAAGGCGGGTGGCTTAATTGCAACTCATCAATATGAAGTAGTCCCGGTTACGCGAAGCTGGCGTTCAAGGTAGGCCACCATGGCTTCGCCCGCCGCCAGGGCGTAATCCTCGCTGATATGGCCGTGCAGGAAGAAGGAGGTGCGCAGGCAGCAGGTGCCGATTTCCACCGTCAGCATGGCATGGTCAACGGCCGGGTCGTCCAGCAGCAGTTGCTGATTCCGCAGGATCTGGCGCAGCGTCTGCCCCAGGCGCTGAATGGTGGATTCGCGCGAGCGGTAATTGCCCTCACCGGGTGTCGCCCCGAGGATGAGCAGACGGGCCAGCGGGTGGCTGTTGTGAAAGTCGGCCGCGCTGCGCGCCATCTGACGCAGCTGGTCGCGCCATGCGCTGCGTCCAAGGGCGTGCGCCGCCTCGGTGATCTTCTGCTCAAGCAGATCCAGTTGGCGACCGTTGAGTTCGTTGAACAGGGCCTGCGGGGTGGGAAAGAACTTGTAGATACTGGCCCGGGTATAGCCCAGGCGCGAAGCCAGCTCGGCAATGGTAAATCCATCAAAGCCCCGCTCCAGCAGAAGCTTTCCAGCCGCTTCAAGCACGTTTTCGAATCGTTCGCGCGCACGCCTCTGCTGGGGCTGACGGGCGATGCTGGCCGCGGCCTCGGACATCGGGGACTCTCCTCTTGACAAAGCAAAAGTGACACCTGTAACTTTTATTGTCAAGGCGCGGACAGGCAGCCACCCGCGCGCTCACCAAGAGGACAAGGCATTGAGCAAGCAGGAACAGGGCGCGCTGAGCGCAATCATCATTGGCACCGGATTTTCCGGTCTGTGCATGGGGATCAAACTGCGCGAAGCGGGTATCGAGGATTTCACCATCCTGGAGAAAGCCGACGATGTCGGTGGTGTGTGGCGCGAGAACACCTATCCGGGTGCGGCCTGCGACATTCCGGCCGAGCTGTATTCCTTTTCCTTCGCCCAGAAGACGGATTGGAGCCGTCGCTACCCGCCTCAGCCGGAGATCCAGCGGTACATGAAGGATTGCGCGAAGCGCTTTGGCCTCTATCCCCACATCCGATTCGGCACCACCGTCGCCGATGCCCGTTATGACGAGACCAGCTGCCTTTGGACGGTCCGCACTGCCACTGGCGAAGAGCTGGTGTCCCGCCTGCTGATCAGCGGCGTCGGACAGCTCAGCCGGCCCGCCCAGCCGGATCTTCCGGGCGCGGCGGATTTTGTCGGCGCCCAGTTTCACTCGGCCGAATGGGATCCCGAGTTCGACTGGAGTGG
>JBFKIN010000509.1:0-2026 GCA_041632255.1 Oceanococcus sp.
CGAAAATCAGGTCCCGTATCGGACGGATGCCGCCTTCATGCCGATAGACCGCGCGTTCCACCACATTGCGCAGTTCCCGCACGTTGCCGGGCCAGGGGTGGGCGAGCAACGCGGCCTGGGCTTCCGGGCTGAAGCCTCCGAAGGCTTCCCGCTCCATCTCCTGGGTCATGGAGGTGGCGAAGTGCTCGGCCAGCAGCAGGATGTCCTCGGGCCGGGCCCGCAAGGGAGGCAGAGTGATGACGTCGAAGCTCAGTCGATCGAGCAGATCGCCACGAAACCTGCCGGCCGTCACCGCCCGCGGCAGATCAATGTTGGTGGCGCCGATGACGCGAACCGACACACGCAGTGTCCGGCTGGAGCCCAGGGGCTCAAACTCGCCGTATTCGATCAGCCGCAGCAGCTTTTCCTGCAGGCGCGCTGACATGGTCGCCAGTTCGTCCAGAAAGATGCTGCCACCGTCGGCCGCCTCGAAGCGGCCCTGGCGGGCCCGGGTCGCTCCGGTGAATGCGCCGGCCACATGGCCAAACAGTTCGGCATCGAGCAATTCGTCGCTCAGCGCGGCGCAATTCAGCTTCACGAAGGGCCCGTCCCAGCGGGAGGAGAGATAGTGCACCCTCGCCGCGAACAGTTCCTTCCCGGTGCCACGCTCGCCGATGATCAGCGCGGGCTTGTCCAGCGGAGCCAGTCGGGACGCCGCTTCCACGGCCTCGAGGAAGGCTTCGGATTCGCCCAGTAGCGGTGGCAGCCTCAGATTCATGGGTTGAAACTACCAATATTTGGTGTATTACACCACAAGCGATCTTGATCGTCAGCGGCCGAGAATCAAAATGGCTCTATAAAACAAGCACATACGGCGCATCAACTGACTGGCACGGGAATTGATACCTGAACATTGCCAACCAGTCCACAGCAGGAGAGGGCAATGAACAAGACAATAATGACCATGGTGTTCGGCATTGCGATGATGAGCACGAGCAACGCCAGTGCCGCGGACGATGAGCAGGACCGGGATCGCATGCAGCAGGAGCTGACCGCCAGCATCACCGCCTCCGGCATGCAGGCCATGCAGGACATCCGTCAGGACCTGGAGGCTCAGCTGCCGCATGATGTCGGTCAGGCGCTGGCAGCCGAGATGGCGCGGGGTCTGCCCTTGAAGCCGCAGGTCGAGCAGTTGCGCGTCGCCTATGATGCGCGCCCGGCTGCCGACCGAATCTGAGAACCTAAGGAGTCAATCATGGGTGTGTATTCGCGCCTTTCGGACATCGTCAATTCCAATCTTCATGCCCTGCTGGACAAGGCTGAAGACCCGGCAAAGCTGATCCGTCTCATCATCCAGGAAATGGAAGACACGCTGGTCGAGGTGCGCTCCACCTCGGTGAAGACCATTGCCCGGCGCAAGGAGATCGAGCGCGAGCTGCGGCAGCTGGGCTCGGGCATTGCCGAATGGGAAGCCAAGGCGGAACTGGCCATCAGTCGTGATCGTGAGGATCTGGCACGCGGCGCCCTGATGTACAAGGGCCAGCTGATGGAGAAGCAGGAACTGCTGAAGGAAGAGCTGGAGCTGGTCGCTGATCAGCTCAAGAAGCTGGACGGCGATGTGCGCCAACTCAATGCCAAGCTGAAGGACGCCAAAGCGCGTCAGCGCAGCCTGGTGATGCGCAAGGACAATGCGGGAACGCGGCTCAAGGCCAAGCAGCAACTTGACGAGTCGCGCCTGGATGAGGCCAAGTTACGCTTCGAAACCTTCGAAAAGCGCATCGAAGGACTGGAAGCTCAGGTTGAAGCGCAGGAACTGGGTAGCGGCGATGACCTGGACCAGGCCTTCGCGGAGCTGCAGGCCAGCGACCAGGTGGAGGCGGAACTCGCGCAGCTGCGTGACAAGGTCAAGGGCAAGCAGAATTCACAGAACACAGATTGATCGGGAATGACGGGGTTTTGGGATGGATTTGACCGAGCTGCTTTTCGTCCCGCTGGTCCTGTTTTTCGTCATCGTGATGCCGCTGTGGATCATCTTCCACTACATCAC
>JBFKIN010000510.1:0-2006 GCA_041632255.1 Oceanococcus sp.
CCTGGTCGAACGGGGGCGCGGCGGCCTGTTGCTGATGTCCAGCATGTCCGGCTTCCAGGGATCGGCCATGGTCGCCCACTACGCCGCCACCAAGGCCTGGAACATCAATCTGGCCGAGGGCCTGTGGGCGGAGCTTCAGCCACTCGGAATTGATGTGCTGGCCTGCGTCGCCGGCGCCACCCTCACCCCCGGGTTCGAGCGCACCACACCGCAGGAGCGCCAGGCCAAGGCCTTTCCCATGCGGGCCGAGGCGGTCGCCCGCGAGGGCCTGGCCGCCCTGGGCGGCAAGCCCGTGCACATCACCGGCCGTATCAATCGCGGCGTTGACGCCGTGGCCCGGCTTATGAGCCGGCGCCAGCGCACCCGTTTCTTCAGCAACGCCACCCGTGACATCTACCGCAGCGCATGACCATGACCGAGAACCCAATTCCCGCCGCCCCCACCTTCTCCGCCCGGGATCTGGGCGCCACCTGCCTGGTGACCGGCGGCGCCGGCTATGTGGGCTCGGCGCTGGTACAACGCCTGCTGGATCATGGCCTGAAGGTCCACAGCCTGGATCTGGCCCCACAGGCCATCGAGCACCCGCGGCTTAAAGTCTTTCAGGGCGACCTGCGCTTTGGCAGCGAGATCGAGGCGGCTTTCGAGGGCGTGGACACGGTGTTCCATACCGCCGCCCTGATCAATCTGCTCAGCCTGTATCGTCCGGCAGAGCGGCGCCTGGTCTATGAGGTCAACTGCACCGGCACGGAGAATGTCGTGCGCGCGGCCCGCGCCGCCGGCGCCGGTGCCCTGGTGCACACCAGCACCTTCAACGTGGTGCTGGACCGCGTCCTCAATGACAAGGATGAATCCCTGCCCTATGCGGTGCGTACCCGGGACCTGTATTCGCAGACCAAGATCGCAGCAGAGAGGATCGCCCTGGGCGCCGACAGCGACGGCGGGCTGCGCACCTGCGCGCTGCGTCCCGGCGGCGTATGGGGCTGCGATACGCGGTCATTGATGATCAACAGCTTCCTGACCTCGCTGGCCCAGGGCAAGTTCAAGGTCATGATCGGCAGCGGCCGCGCGACCATGGACAACACCCACATCGACAATCTCATTGATGCGCAGTTGCTCGCCGCCAGGGCACTGCGCCAGCCACCGCAGACCGCAGGCGGCCAGGCCTATTTCATTACGGACAACGAGCCGGTCAATGGCCTCAAGTGGTTTCAGCCGCTGGTCGAGGAACTGGGCGAGCCCTTCCCGCGCCTGTCCCTGCCGGGCGGCATGATGAAACTGGTTGGACGCGGCATGGAACTGGCTCATTTTCTTGGCGGGCCGGATCCCGAACTGACCTATCGCGGCATCCGCAATCTGACTGAAAGCTCCAGCTTCCGGACGGACAAGGCCCGTCGGGACTTCGGCTACCAACCGCGCTTTCAGCGCGCTAACGGATTCCCCCTGCTGCTGCCGCATGCCCGGACATTTGTCGATGAACTGCGCGGCCAGCGCGCCGCATGAGCAAGCTGATCTATCTCCTTTGGCCGCGTGCTGACATGCCGCCGGCGCGACGCCGCGAACTGCTGCTGGAGGACTGCGCGCCGGCCATGCTGGCGTTGAATCCGGCGGGGCTGCAGATCAACATCGCCGACGATCTGGCCACGGTGCCCTCGCCCGCCCCCAGGCCGTTGTTCAGCGAACCCTTCGTCGGCATGATCAGTCTGTGGCTGGATGATCCAGGGCAGCGCCATGGCCACGAAGATGTCCTGCGCCGCGCCGGCTTCCAGCTGGCCGGCTATCAGGTCGATGAATGGCTGTATACCGAATATGGCGAGCACCCGACTGCCGGCGCCCCACGTGACTGGCCCGACGGCGAGCGCAGCCCGGGCATTCTGGCGGTCACCCTCCTGCACAAACCGAAGCGTCTCGACCGGGCGACCTGGATGCAGCGCTGGTTTGCCTGGCAGTCGCCGATGAGCGAATGGATGCAGCCGCGGGCGCGCTATGTCCGCAATCTGGTCGAGGAC
>JBFKIN010000511.1:0-2004 GCA_041632255.1 Oceanococcus sp.
GACCGGGGCCAATTCCGCAGTGGTCGATGCCCTGCTGCAGGCGGCCCGTGCGGGCAAGGAGGTCACGGTGGTGATCGAGTTGCGCGCCCGCTTCGACGAGGCCGAGAACATCGATCTGGCCGAGCAGTTGCAGGAAGCCGGCGCCCACGTCGTCTACGGGGTGGTCGGGCACAAGACCCATGCCAAGATGGCGCTGATCGTGCGGCGTGAAAAGGAAGGCCTGCGCAACTACGTGCACATGGGCACGGGCAACTATCATGCCCGGACCAGCCGCCTGTATACCGATTACGGCCTGCTCACCTGCGATGAGGCGATCGGCCGGGATGTCCACCGGGTGTTCCTGCAGCTGACCAGTCTGGGCAAGCTCGCCAAGCTCGAAAAGCTGCTGCATTCGCCGTTCACCCTGCACAGAGGGCTGATCGAGCGGGTGGAGCGTGAGATCGAGAATCTGCGTGCCGGGAAACCCGCCCGGATCATGCTGAAACTGAATCAGCTGGTGGAGCGCGACAGCATCGCCGCCCTGTACCGGGCCTCCCAGGCCGGGGTGCGTATCGATCTGGTGGTGCGCGGCATGACCTGCCTGCGCCCGCAGGTGCCCGGTCTGTCGGAAAACATCCGGCTGGTTTCCGTGGTGGGGCGCTTTCTGGAGCACACCCGGGTGTACTACTTTGAAAACGGCGGCGAGCCGGAGGTCTGGTGCTCCAGCGCCGACTGGATGGAGCGCAACTTCTTCCGCCGGGTTGAGATCGCCTTTCCGCTCACTGAACGCAAGCTCAAGGAGCGGGTGATCCGCGAGCTCAAGCTTTACGTGGCGGATGAAAGCCAAGCCTGGGAAGGCCAGCCTGACGGCGGCTACGTGCGCGTCAAGGCCCGGCCCGGCCGACGCAAGATTCGTGCGGCCCAGAATCGGTTGCTCAACGCCCGGCGCTGAACCCGAAAGCTTTCATTCGCGGGGGCCACGCAGATCGACAGGGCCCGTTTCACCCTGAAGCAGGGGGGCCTTTTCACGCAGCTCGCGCTTGAGAAAATCAACGAAGGCGCGAATCCGGGCGACCTGCCGCAGGCTGGGATGGGTCAGCAGCCAAAGGTCGGCAGCCAGTTCCGGGATCGGCGGGCTGATCCGGGTCAGCCCGCCGGCGCCGCCCAGATAGCAGATCAGTATGCAGGCGCCCAGGCCGGCATGGGCGGCCGCCAGTCCGGCCAGTCCGGAACTCGTGTGCAGCACATGCCGGGAGGCAGGCACATGGCGCTGGTGCCATTGCGTTTCCTCCGGCAGGACCACATCGGGTACGGGCACGATCCAGTCTAGCTCGCCGAGGTGGCGGTCCGGGTTCCGGCTCAGGTAGTCGGCCGCGGCGTATGCCGCCGAGTCTGCGCGACCGACCCGGATGCCGATCAGGTTGTCCGGCGGCTTGCGTGTGAAGCGCAGGGCCACATCCGCCTCGCGCCGGGTCAGGTTCAGCGCCGCGTTGGATTCCACCAGTTCCACCCGGATATCGGGATAGACCTCGTGGAAACGGGCGAGGATCGGCATCAGCACCCACTGCGCCAGGCTGCCGAAGGATGTGAAGCGGATGGTGCCGGTCAGGCGCGCGTCATCGCCGGCGATGTCCAGCAGGGCATCATCGAAGGCCTCGCGGGCCTGCGTGGCAGCGGCAATGGCCCGTTCGCCGGCCGTTGTCGGGCTGCAGCTGCTGCGGGTGCGTTCGAACAGGCGCGCGCCCACCTGCTTCTCGATGCTCTTCAGGCGTCGATGCACGGTGGAGTAATCGATATCCAGATCCCGCGCCGCCTGCGCGAGGGTGCCGCCGCGCGCAATCGCGTCGATCAGACGCCAGTCTTCCCAGTGCTTCATATTGCAATCATGCAATGATAAATTGCAAAAAATCTTATTTTATTGGTCACAGGGGCAATATAGTCTGGAGCCGTGTTCCAGGACAAGAAGGAGTCCGCGATGAACCGGATGGTGACCCTGCTGCTGGCCCTGGGGGTGGCGAGTGCCGC
>JBFKIN010000512.1:0-2003 GCA_041632255.1 Oceanococcus sp.
AAAGCCGGCGAAGCCATAGACCGCGTTGCAGGGTTCGCCGCGCGGCGTGGTCATGTGATCCGGTATAGAATGCCAGGCCCGAAAAACGTAGACGCTGGCGTCCACGAGATAGATCAGTGCTGGTTCTGTCATGTTTTCGGGTGAGCGGGAAACCGGCTCGGGCGAGGTCGCAGCGGCGACCATAGCACGCCCGGGACCCACAAATGACGTGTCGAAGTGCACGACGCACTGCTGTCAGTGTGCCGCTGTGCTGCGACCGGACAAACACAGCAGTGAGGGAGTAAGCCCATGCCGATCAAGATCGCGATACCGAAGGAAACCGCGAGCGGCGAAAAGCGCGTGGCGATGGTGCCCGCGGTGGTGCCGAAGCTGAAGAAGCTCGGTGTCGATGTGGTGGTGCAGAAGGGCGCCGGCAAGCATGCCCGCATCCTGGACGAGGACTATGCCGAGGTCAGCCTGGCCAGCGGCGTTGCCAAGACCCTGTCCGGCGCCGACGTGGTCCTGCGCTTCGGCCCGCCGACGGTGAAGGAAGTGGAGCAGATGAAGCCCGGCCAGGTGCTGTTCAGCTTCATCTACGCGAACCGCAATCCGGATGTGGTCAAGGCCCTGCGCGACAACAAGATCACCTGCTTTGCCATGGAACTGGTGCCGCGCACGACCCGGGCCCAGGCCATGGACGCGCTGTCCTCCCAGGCCGCCCTGGCCGGTTATCACGGCGCCCTGCTGGGCGCGACCAAACTGGCCCGTCTGCTGCCGATGATGACCTTCGCGGTCGGCTCCATCCGTCCGGCGAAGGTGCTGGTCATGGGCGCCGGCGTCGCCGGTCTCCAGGCCATCGCCACGGCCAAGCGCCTGGGCGCCATCGTCGAAGGCTATGACGTGCGTTCGGCGGTGAAGGAGCAGGTCGAATCGCTCGGCGGCAAGTTCGTCGACACCGGCGTCAAGGCGGAAGGCGAAGGCGGCTACGCCCGCGAGCTGACCGACGAGGAAAAGGCCAAGGTCAACGAGGTCGTGACCAAGCACATTCAGCAGGCCGATATCGTCATCACCACGGCAGCGATTCCCGGTCGCCCTTCCCCCAAGATCGTGTCCAAGGCACAGATCGAGGGCATGAAGCCGGGCGCCGTGATCATCGACCTGGCCGGCGAAGGCGGTGGCAACACCGAGTTGTCCGAGCCGGGCAAGGAAGTGGAGGTCGGCCACGTGCTGATCGACACCCCGCTGAACATCCCCAGCCGTCTGGCCGAGCACGCCAGCGAGCTGTACGCCAAGAACCTGCTCAACTTCCTGCAGCTGATCGTCACCGAAGAGGGTGAACTGCATCTGAACTGGGAAGACGACATCGTGGCCGGTGCGGTGCTGACCCACAACGGGGACATCGAGCACCTGCCGACCCGCGAAATGATCGAGAAGGAGTAAGTCATGCTGACAGGATTTGTCGCGCTCTACATCTTCATGCTCGCGGCCTTCACCGGCTACGAGATCATCGGCCGGGTACCGGCCATCCTGCACACGCCGCTGATGTCCGGCTCCAACTTCGTCCACGGCATCGTGCTGGTGGGCGCCATGGTCGCGCTGGGTACCGCCCAGGGCACCCTGGAAGTGGTGATCGGCTTCGTCGGCACGGTGATGGCCGCGGTCAATGCCGCCGGCGGTTACGTGGTGACCGAGCGCATGCTCGAAATGTTCAAGTCCTCCAAGGACTGAAGGGACCCTGACCATGACTGACCTGATTCAATTCAGCTACCTGGCCGCGGCCTTCCTGTTCATCTTCGGCCTCAAGCGCATGTCCTCGCCCAAGACCGCCCGCTCGGGCATCGTCTGGGCCGGCGCGGGCATGGTGGTGGCGACCGTCGTCACCTTCCTGTACCCGCAGATCCTGAACGCCGGTTTCGGCCGCATCCTGCTGATCGCCGCCGCGGTGGCGCTGGGCACCGTCTTCGCCTGGCGCTGGGGCAAGGCGGTAGCGATGACCGACATGCCGCAGATGGTCGCCATCTACA
>JBFKIN010000513.1:0-1991 GCA_041632255.1 Oceanococcus sp.
GACAGCAGTTCGGCGCGGCGCGGCGAGGCGGAGGCAAGGATGAACTGGGTGCGGGGTGCCTCAGTCACGGTGATAGGGGTGACCGCTGATCACCGTCCAGGCGCGATAGATCTGTTCCACCAGCACCAGTCGGGCCAGACCGTGCGGCAGGGTCATGCTGGACAGGGACAGCAATTCGTCGGCGGCCGCCCGAAATGCCTCGGAATGCCCATCGGCGCCGCCGATGACCAGGGCCACATCCCGGCCATCGTGCTGCCAGTCCTGGATGCGGCCGGCCAGACCCCGGCTGTCGTACTGCCGGCCGCTTTCGTCGAGCGCGACGATGCGTTCGCCGGCGCGCAGCTTCGCCGACAGGCGCTCGCTGTCGGCCTGCTGCAGTTGCGCCGTGGTCAGTCCCGCCTTGCGCGGCGCCGGGTCGACGGTTTCAAGCTCGACCGGGAACTGGCGCGGGAAGCGCTTCATGAACTCGGCCACGCCGTCGTCCACCCAGCCGGGCATGCGCCGGCCCGCGCACAGCAGGCGCAGCTTCATTCAGCCCGCAGGTCCTGGGTGTCCTCGCCCGGACCCACGGCCCACAGCTTCTCCAACTGGTAGAAGGCGCGCGTCTGGGGCTGCATCACGTGGACGACAACCTCGCCCAGGTCAACCAGCACCCATTCACCTTCTTCCAGGCCCTCGACCCCAAGCGGCCGCTGGCCGGCTTCCTTCACCGCCTTGACCAGATTTTCGGCCAGAGACTTCACATGCCGCTGCGAGGTCCCGCTGCAGATGAGCATGTGGTCGGTGACCGTGGTCTTGTCGCTGACATCCAGGGTTTTCAGATCCTGGGCCTTGCCGTCATCCAGGGCCTGCTGCGCGAGGGCGAGCATTGTGTTCTCAGCGGATATGGCCATCACCCATGACGACATATTTCTCCGTGGTCAGGCCGTAAAGGCCCACAGGACCCCGCGCGTGCAGCTTGTCCGTGCTGATGCCGATCTCGGCGCCCAGCCCGTATTCATAGCCATCGGCAAAGCGGGTCGAGGCATTGACCATCACCGAGCTGGAATCCACTTCGCGCAGGAAGCGCCGGGCAGCCACCAGGTTCTCGGTCACGATCGACTCGGTGTGGCCCGAACCGTAGCGTGCGATGTGATCCATTGCAGCCTCCAGACCGTCGACCACCCGGACGGACAGCACCGGCGCCAGGTATTCGGCGGACCAGTCGTCCTCGGTGGCCGGCACCGCGTCATCGATCAGGTCCAGAGTGCGACTGCAGCCGCGCAGTTCCACCCCGGCCTGCCGATAGGCAGCCGCCAGTGGCGGCAGCAGCTCGGCCGCGCGGCTGGCGGCCACGAGCAGGGTTTCCATGGTGTTGCAGGTTCCGTAGCGCTGGGTCTTGGCATTGACCGCGACAGCCTGCGCCTTGTCGGCATCGGCCGCATCATCAATGTACACGTGGCAGACACCGTCCAGGTGCTTGAGCACCGGCACCCTGGCGCTGCGCGCGACGGCCTCGACCAGCCCCTTGCCACCGCGCGGCACGATGACATCAATGTATTCGGACATGGCGGCCAGGATCGGCACCGCGCTGCGATCGGTGATGTCGAGCACCTGCACGCCGTCCGCCGGCAGCTCGGCATTGCGCAGGGCCTGCGCCACGCAGGCGCCGATGGCCAGATTGGAACGGATCGCCTCGGAGCCGCCGCGCAGGATGGTGGCGTTGCCGGCCTTCAGGCACAGTGCCGCCGCATCCGCGGTCACGTTGGGACGCGATTCGTAGATGATGCCGATCACGCCCAGCGGCACACGCATCTTGCCCACCTGGATGCCCGAAGGCCGATAAGCCCAGTCCGTGATCTGACCAACCGGGTCGTTCAGCTGCGCGACTTCGCGCACCCCCTGCGCCATCGCGCGGACACGTTCCGGATTCAGCTCCAGACGATCCAGCAGCGCGGCATCCAGGCCCTGTTCGCGGCCCGCCTGCATGTCTTTGGCATTTTCCGCCAGCA
>JBFKIN010000514.1:0-1990 GCA_041632255.1 Oceanococcus sp.
CAGCCGCGCAAGGCTTACTGGGAAGGCGCGCTGATCTGCCTGCTGGGTGTGCTCGCGCTACTGGACAGTCGTCATTGGCCGCTGGTCCTCTCCCTGCTGGCGCTGCCGGGCGCCCTGGCGCTGATCGCCAGCGGTTTTGGCCTGCTGCTCTGGCCCGGAGATCCGCGCCTGCCGCAATACGCTGCATGGGGCGCCATCATGACCGCGTTGGTCATGCCTTTTCTCGCCCTGGCCGGACATGGGAGCGAAGCGTTGTTGTTCCTCGCCGGGCTCGGGGCCAGCTACCTCGCGGCCGGCAGGGTCAGTCTGCACCTGTTTCCGCGGGTTGAGGGGGCGCCGGCAGTGCCCGAACATCTCAGGGCGGCTGCCCATATCGGCACGGACGAATTCCTGCTGGCCTGGTTCAAACTGCTCGCCAAGCCACCGCGCAACGATGCGGTGAGCCGGATCCAGGGCGAACTGGAGAGCTGGGAAAAATGGCTGACGACAAAACGTTTGCGCAGCAAGCTCCACCGCCTTCACCCGGAGCCGCCCCGTCTGCTCAAGGTCGACAGCCAGGATCGGCGCCTGATGGGGCGCGATTTCCGGCATATCCGCTTTGCCAGCGAATACGCGCCCGAGCCCGAGATGCCCGGGAGCCGGCGCTGGATGAGTTTCGAAGCCAATCGCACCGCGCATGCCTGGATTCTGGAACACAGCGGCGCGGCGCGCCCCTGGCTGTTGTGCATTCATGGCTACCGTATGGGCACCCCCTTGATCGATTTCCGGGTGTTCTCGCCGGACTTTTTTCATGATCGCCTGGGCCTCAATCTGGCCTGCATGGTGCTGCCGCTGCATGGCCCGCGCCGCAGGGGCCTGGTCAGCGGGGACGGCTACCTCGAAGGTGAGGTCATGGACTTTATCCATGCCGAATGCCAGGCCCAGTGGGATCTGCGCCGCCTGCTCAGCTGGCTGCGCCTGGTCAAGCACGCACCACGCATCGGGGTTTATGGGGTCAGCCTGGGTGGCTACAATGCCGCGCTGCTGGCCGGACTGGATGATGAGCTCGCCTGCGCGGTTGCCGGAATTCCCGTCACGGACATGGCGGCTGTCCAGTGGCGCCATTTCCCGGCGCCGGAGATCGCCATGCTGGAGCAGCAGGGCGTCGACAGGAACCGGCTGGCTGCGGCCTACGCCGGCGTGTCACCGCTGCAGTTCACGCCGCTCACCGCGACCGGGCAACTGGGCATCTTCGCGGGCGCCATGGACAGTCTTGTCTGGCCCGACCAGCCGCTGGCGCTGCATCAACACTGGCAGGGCTCGCGTCTGAGCTGGTACGAAGGCGCCCATCTGACCTTTTATGGTCAGTCTGCTGTCAAACGCTGCATCGTGGACACCCTGCGCGCCGGTGAATTGATCGACGCCACTGCCAACTGAGAGTCATGAAACAACGCCAGTACCTGCGGGATTACCGCCCCAGCGCCTTCCAGGTTCCTGAAATCGAACTCAAGCTGGATATTCAGGACAGTTTTATCGAGGTCAGCTCATCCCTGCGCGTGGAAAAGCTTGATCGGGCAATGTCGTCCCTGCGCCTGGACGGTCGCGAGATGGATCTGCGCGAGGTGCGCATCGACGGCGAGGTCCTGCCAGCCAGCGCCTATCACCAGGACACGGACAGCCTGACCCTGAACGATGTGCCGGACAGCTTCGAACTGGCCATCACGGTCCGCATAGACCCCTACAGCAACAGCAGCCTGGAGGGCTTGTACTACGCTGGGGGCATGCTCTGCAGCCAGTGCGAATCACACGGCTTTTCCCGAATCACCTACTGCCTGGACCGACCGGACGTGCTGTCGGTGTACCGGGTGGAACTGGAGGCTGACCAGCTGCGCTTTCCCGTCCTGCTGGCCAACGGCGAGCGGGAGAGTCATGCCACGCTGGACAAGGGACGCCACTCGGCCTGCTGGGTCGACCCGCACCCCAAGCCCTGCTATCTGTTTGCTGCCGTAGC
>JBFKIN010000515.1:0-1973 GCA_041632255.1 Oceanococcus sp.
ATGGAGCGAGAGGCCGATGCCGAGTTCCGCAAGGTCGAGGAACAATTGCAGGACAAGCTGCGCGAACTGGAAGCCAAGCTGAGCGAACTGCAGTCCCAGCGCGGCGAGGGCAACGTGCTGACCCTCACTCCCGAGCAGCGTGCGGAAGTCGAACGCTTCCGCCAGGAACAGCTCGCCACCCGCAAACAGCTGCGTGAAGTCCGGCACAGCCTGAACAAGGACATCGAAGCGCTGCAGGCCACCCTGAAGTTCGTCAATACCGGCCTGGTGCCGCTGCTGATCATTGTTTTCGCGCTGGCCCTCAGCCTGCGCCGCCGTCGAGGAGGTCGCGCATGAAGCAGTTCAAGATTCTTGTTGCCGCCGTCGCGGCGGTGCTGATCGCCGTATGGTTTCTCAGTCATCGGGAGCAGCAGAAGTTCGGCGCCGCCGAAGGCGCGCTGTTCCTGCCGGAACTGGACCGGCAGCTGGCCGAGATTGACCGGCTGCAGGTCCATGCCGCCGGCGCCGAACCGGTCACCCTGACGCTGCAGGACGATCGCTGGCTGGTCGCGGAGCGCAATGACTACCCGGCGGAAACCGAGGTGCTGCGCCGGGAACTGCGCAAGCTGGCCGAGACACGGGTGCTGGAGCAGAAGACGGCGCAGGCGGAGTATTACGCCCGGCTCGGCGTGGCGGACATCGACCAGGCCGAGGACACGACGGTCAGGCTGGTGGCCAGCGCCGGCGGAACACCCGTGCTGGACCTGCTGATCGGCAAGTCCGACCGCCGCGGCAGCTACGTCCGCCGGTCCGGGGAGGCCCAGAGCTGGCTGCTGGACAGCCGCATCAGCCTGCCGCGCGAGGCGACGGCCTGGCTGGACAAGGCGCTGCTCGACGTTCCCCGCGATCAGTTGCAGCAGATCAGCGTCAGCCCGCTGAATGGACCTCAGTACCACCTGAGCAAGGCGGACCAGGACCAGGACCAGTTCACGCTGGAGCCCTCTCCACCGGAAGGGCGCGAACTCGACATGGCCAACGTCAACCGTCTGGGCGCCGCCGTGTCCCGACTGCGTTTGCAGGACGTCGCCCTGACGCTGCCGGAGGCCCTGGCATGGACCACGGTCAGGTTCCAGCGCTTTGACGGACTCGAATTGACCGTCCGCAGCGCCCGCCAGGACAGCGATCGCTACCTGCAGCTGGAAGCCAGCGCGCCTGATGATGCTTCAGAGGAACTTGTCGCCGAGGTGCAGCGCATCAACGCCCGCGCCGCCGGACGCAGTTTCGCCATGGCGCAGTATGCCGTCGACGCCATGCACATGAGCCACGAAATGCTGCTCAAACCCCTGGCCGGGGACGAGTCCTCGGCCGGCTAAGCCCGAGCTGGACAAGCGCAGGTCGCGAGGCGGGGAAAAGGCGCTTCCTGCCTCGTGATCTGCGTCCCGATCCAATCACAGTTTCTTTACCGGGCTTCCGATCCAATCGTCGGCAGCGCCCCCAACAGGGGGTGGGCGTCAATCTCCCCGACACAGGAGCTGTAAATGGATCACTCGGAAACCGGCCTGGGCAAAACGCTCGGGCTCAGCCTCATCTTCGGCGCCTCCCTGGCGCTGAGCGCCTGCGGTGGCAGCAGCAGCCGCACGGTCAACAACAACCCGCCCGCGGCCACGCCAACACCCCAGCCCACCGCGGCCCCCACACCGGCACCGACACCGGCACCGACCCCCGCCCCCTCGGGCAGCGATAAGGTGTCCGGCCCGATGGACCCGGTCCAGGATGGTGTCGTCACCGGCGTCATCGTCAATCAGGTCGGCAGTCAGATGCCTTCGCCGCTTGACGGCACCGTGGCCTGCGCCGCCAGTGCGCTGAATTATCTGGTCGATGCCCCCGACGCCGTGCTGGCCTCATCCGCCGGCCTGGCCGATGGCGCCGACCCCTTTAACGCCTTCAATGCGGCCCAGGCGGACATGCAGGCCTCGCTCGAGCGTTTCGCCGCG
>JBFKIN010000516.1:0-1963 GCA_041632255.1 Oceanococcus sp.
GCCCAGGTGCTGCTGACGCATGAGGATGCCGCGGACCGCCGCCGTTTTCTGAATGCGCGCAATACGCTGCGAGCACTGCTGGATTGGGGCGTGGTTCCGGTGGTCAACGAGAATGATACCGTGGCCAATGACGAGATCCGCTTCGGTGACAACGACACTCTGGGCGCGGTGACGGTCGAACTCTGCTCTGCCGGCCTGCTGGTGATTCTGACCGACCAGCAGGGTATCTACAGCGCGGATCCGCGGCAGGACAGTTCAGCGCAACTCCTGAGCGAGATACAGGCGGAAGCAGGGTTGCTCGACGAAGTGGCCGGCGGCAGCGGCGGCGCCCTGGGGCGGGGCGGTATGCAGACCAAGGTGCTTGCCGCGCGCATGGCCGCCCGCAGCGGCGTTCACACGGTCATCGCCGGGGGTGGGCAGAGCGACGTGCTCCTCAAGATTGCTGCGGGCGAAACGGTAGGCAGCTGGCTCAGGGCGCGCCCCGAGAGCCGGCTGCCCGCCCGCAAACGCTGGATCGCTGCGCAGCGCCGGGTCGCTGGCAAGGTCTGGCTGGATGAAGGGGCTTGTCGGGCATTGCGAGCCGGCGGCCGCAGCCTGTTGCCGGTGGGCGTCTTGCGCGCAGCGGGCAATTTCTGGCGCGGCGATCTGATCGCCTGTCTTGATGAACAGGATCGGGAAGTTGCGCGTGGCCTGTCCAATTACGATATGGACGAAGCGCGCCGACTGTGCGGAATCAGTTCCGTGCGGATCAATGAAGTGCTGGGGCGCCCGGGGGAAACCGAGCTGATTCACAGGGACAATCTGATCCTGGCCGACATCAAGATCTGAGGCACGCCATGATGGACCTGGGGCGACTCCGATGCTGCCGGATCCAATCGTTCCTGTTGTTCAGCGGCGCTCCGGTCCTGATAGGTCAGAGCTGATCCGCGTGCACAAAAAAGCCGCCCCAGGGCGGCCTTTTCGTGCGCGGAGGGCTTCTGTCAGCCCAGCGCCTTGATCTTGGCGCGCAGACGGCTTTTGTGCCGTGCAGCCTTGTTCTTGTGCAGCAGGCCGCGACCGGCATACCGGTCGAGCAGGGATTCACAGGTCTGGAAAGCCTTGCTGGCGGCATCCTTGTTGCCGTCCTGCACGGCTTTCAGCACTGCCTTGATGGAAGTGCGGAAACGGGAGCGCTGGCTCATGTTGCGCTGACGGCGGGCTTCGGCCTGCTTGGCGCGCTTGGCTGCTTGGGGAGAATTGGCCACGGTTTGGTCGATCTGCGAAACGGTGTATGAAGCCGGCGAATTATAGAGAAATGGTGAGCCGTGTCAATCAACTGCTATCATTTCGGCCCAGTTCATCCGTCCCAGAAACCGCTCATGTCCGGCGCCCTGGTCAAGTCGAGTTCCATCGTCGGTGCCATGACCCTGATTTCGCGGGTGCTGGGCTTCGTCAGGGACGTGCTGCTGGCAGTGCTGTTTGGCGCTTCGGCCGGTATGGACGCCTTCCTGGTGGCCTTCAAGATCCCGAATTTCCTGCGTCGCCTGTTTGCCGAGGGCGCCTTTGCGCAATCCTTCGTGCCGGTTCTGGCGGAAACGCGAACCCGCGGGGATCAGGCGCAGGTGAGGGCACTGGTCGCGGATGTGGCCGGGACATTGTCCGGTGTCCTGTTGCTGCTGACCGTCGCGGGGGTAGTGCTGGCGCCGTGGATCATTCTGCTGTTTGCCCCTGGTTTTGCTGATGAGCCGGAGAAATTCGATCTGGCAGGCAGTCTGCTGCGCATCACTTTCCCCTATCTGCTGTTCATCGCCCTGGCCGCTCTGGCCGGCTCGGTGCTCAACACCTATGGCCGATTTGCGATACCGGCGGTAGCGCCCGCGCTGCTGAATATCATCCTCATCGGCTGCGCCCTGTGGCTGGCGCCGCGCATGGAGGAGCCGGTGACCGCCCTGGCCATCGGGGTGTTCTTCGCCGGTCTGGCGCA
>JBFKIN010000517.1:0-1930 GCA_041632255.1 Oceanococcus sp.
GGAGAACTGCGCGAGAGTCTGCAGGATGCTCAGCGCCCGACCCGGCAGGCCCATGGCCAGGGCATGTTCGGCGGCTCGCAACAGTTGGGCGCCCGCCGCCTGCGGCCGTATCTGCAGTTGCGCCAGGCCGGTCGGGCCGCTGCCCAGCTCGATGCTCAGGCCGCGCGGCCAGGCACTGAGCGGCACCTGAGCCTGCTCGCGCAAGGTCACAGCTTCGGGCCGCCCGGCACGCTGCGCCTCAAGCTGCAGTTCCACCCGCACCGTGTGACTGCCAGCCGGCAGCGGCGCGATACCGAGGAACTGACTGCTGCCGGACTGAAGGTCCCGGCCTTCGGCGTCACCGTAGTGGTAATCGAACCAGGTTTCGCCATTGAGCCAGATGCGCAGGTGTCGCGGGCGGTGCGTGCGGTTGCCGTGCACCAGAAGAACGATCGTATCGGTGGAGAAACGCCGGGGATTGGACAGGCTGAGCGTGTTCAGGGCCAGCGCGTGCTGCTTGATCGATTCCAGGCGCTGCGCTGTGCCGCCCGCAGCGTCGAGCGCCGGACTGTGCAACGACAGGCACAACAGCAGCCCGGCCAGCCAGCGGATCATCGTTTCTCCTTCGTGTACGCGCACAGGCATCACGGTATCATGCGCAGTCAGGTCCCGGGAATGGTCCCGAGCCTGCTACAGGATTTTTCATGATTTCAATGACTTGTGCCACAGGTTCGGAATGGGTCTGAGTTCGGCGCAGGCGCGCGAACTCCGCGCCCGCGCGCACCGATTGAAACCGGTGGTGCAGACCGGTGCCCAGGGGCTGACGCCCGCCGTAGTCGCGGAAATCGATGCGGCGCTGGACCATCACGAGTTGATCAAGGTGCGTCTGGCCGGGGTGGAGCGTGATGAGCGCGGCGCCATGGCGGATGGGCTCTGCACTCGCCTGCGCGCCGAGCGGGTCGGTCTGATTGGTCATGTGCTGATCCTCTACCGCCAGGCCCCCGAAGCCAAACCGAAAGCAACCAGGCCCGAAGGGAAAGCCAAACCGGGGGGGCAGGCCAGACCCAGGGACAGGGCACAGGGCGAGTCGCGACGGCCGTCGCCCTGGCGCCAGAAATGAACATTTCTGACCCTGAGCGGTAGTGAAAACGTGACCAACGGTGCTGGTCGCTGCTTTGGGCGGGAGTAGACTGGCGACGTCAAGGCTACGGCAGGACTTCCGTGATCAACATTCAGGTCAATCCCCAGGCCGGCGTGCTCACACTGAACATCGATGAGCCTCTGGCGTCGGCCAATATGCGGATGCTCAGTGACCGGGCCGAGGCCGATGTCGCGCGCTCCAATGGTCTGCGCGGCATGATCATCGCTGCCCCGCAATTCCCCAACTGGCGCGACCTGTCCGCGTTGTTCGACAAACTGCGCAGCCTGCAGGCCTACCGCAGCGCGCTGGCCCGGATCGCCGTTGTCACGGAGTCCTCGCCATTGGAATTCGCAGGCCAGTTGGCCGGCTATTTCCCCGGTGCGGAGATCGACCGCTTCTCGGCCCAGCGGCTGGAGCGCGCGCAGGCCTGGGTCGAGGGTGAAACGGCCGGCGAGGGCGATGCGGTGGTCATGGCGGATGAGGCGCCGGTCGCGTTCGATCCGGACATGGATCACACCGGCGAGGTCGAGCTGGAAGCGCTGGAGGCTGGAACGGGATCCGGCGAAGAGGACGACTGGTTCGTCTGAATGAACCCTGATTCTTCCCTCTGGTCCGGGAAAGACCGTTCCCGCTGATGTCCGGAATGGCCCGACTTCTGCGTATTGAATGGCAGAACCCATAGGGCACGGATCGATGGACTTCTGGATTTTTCGCAGCAGGGACACGGGACAATGTCTGGCGCTGAGCGAGGAGGCATTGCAGTGGCAGCCTATCAGCGATGACCTGGGCGAGTTGCTTCACGAACAGCCC
>JBFKIN010000518.1:0-1916 GCA_041632255.1 Oceanococcus sp.
CTTGGGTCAGTCAGGCGGCCCCAGGCGCAGGGCCAGCTGCAGCCTGTCGCGCACCTGCAGTTTGTCGAACATGGCGGCCAGATGGGCCTTGACCGTGCGCTCGGTGATGCCCAGGGCCTCGGCGATCTCGCGGTTCGACGCCCCACCCACTATCGCGCGGCCCACCTCGGCCTCGCGGTCGGTCAACTCCCCCCAGCATGGCCGCTCGGAGGGCTGGCGAGCGCGGCTTGCCGTCTGCAGGGCCAGGCCCATCAGATCACGCCCGATCCAGAGGCCACCGTGTTCGATCACGACGGCCACATCCCGCAACAGCCCGGGCGTCGCCAATGCATGGCAGTAGCCACTGGCGCCGGCGTCAAGGGCGGCCATGGCCTCCTCTCGCGCCGGTTTCAGCGTCATCACCACGAATCGGGCCCCCTCGACCTGGGAAAGGCTTTCCCTGATCGCGGTCAGGCGTTGATTCAGGCACCACAAAATGCCGTCCGGCGAGAGTTGGCGGGCGGCCCGGTCCAGTGATGCCATGACCTGCGCATCCGGAAAGGCCTCCAGCCAGCGATCATGCGGCTGGCCGTCAGCAGAGACGAAAATGCAGCGGCTCATCGCTCGGTCAGGGCCCGGGATTTGGCCCGCAGCACCGGCTTGAGCAGGTAATCAAGTATGGATTTGCGTCCGGTCAGCACATCGACCTCGGCCACCATTCCGGGAATGATGGGCAGGCCATCGCCGATGAAGGCGTCCCGGGTGCGCAGGCGGATCAAATAGAAGGCATTACCTTCCTCATCGATGACGCTGTCGGCACTGATATGCTCGACCGTGGCCTCCAGAGAGCCATAGATCGCAAAGTCATAGGCGGTGAACTTGACGACCGCGGCCATATCCGGACGCAGGAAGGCGATATCGCGCGGCGAGATCTTTGCCTCCAGCAACAGCGCGTCGTCCAGCGGGACGATTTCCACCAGTTGTTGACCGGGCTGCACGACCGCTCCGATGGTATTCACATGCAGGCGCTTGACCGTGCCCCGCACCGGCGAGAGAACCTTCGCCTTGTCGACCCGGTCGGCCAATCCGGCCTCGCTCTCCCGCAGGCTGTCCAGGCGTGCCAGGGTTTCCGAGAGCTCCCCCTGCAGGCGATTGCGGAAATTGAGCTCCACCTCTTCGATCTTGCGCTCCGATTCCACGATCGCGGACTGCAGGCGAAGAATCTGGGCAGCCGCCTGATCCCTTTCCCCCGTGAGCCGGGACACCTCCCGTTCCAGCCTCAGAATCTCCACCTCGGACACCGCGCCGGTGCTCATCAGTGGGCGGGTCACGCTCAGCTCCTGGCTCGCCAGTTCCAGGCCGCGACGAGCCTGATCACGCCGCGCCCGGGCTTCCTGGGCCTCGCGTTCGCGCTGATCCTTCTGCCGGCGCGCTATGGAGATCTGCGCGTCCATCTCTTCCAGGGTCGAGGTATACAGGCGACTTTCCAGACCCACAATTTCCGGGATTCTCTGTTCCGCCTCTTCCGGAGGCTGGAAAGGCTTGCGCTGCACCAGGGCATGCAGGCGCGCCGCCTTGACCATCAGGGCGAGAAACTGGGAGCGGTTCTCCCGCAGGTTCGACACGAAGCGGGTCGGGTCTATGCGCAGCAGCGTCGCCCCCGCATTGACCACCTGCCCCTCGCGCACGCGAATCTGCTCGACGACGCCCCCGTCAACCGCCTGCACCACCTGCACCTGCGAGGAGGGGATAACCCGCCCCTCACCCCGCGTGACTTCGTCGATTTCGGCAAAATCGGCCCAGATCACCAGCAGAACCACGACCAGGACCGTGAGCCAGAGAACCCTGCGGGCCCGTAACGGGCGCTGATCGGCCAGCATCCAGTCGGCATCATTGATCCATTCGGACACGTCGGTATGGGCATCTGAGGAGTCTCC
>JBFKIN010000519.1:0-1880 GCA_041632255.1 Oceanococcus sp.
AGGCCGAAAATACCGTCCATGAGGCCGCTGGCGGCCTGGGGCAGCTGCTCACGCGTGACGCGGCCATTGAAGCGCAGCCGCGCATGGAAGGCCTCCTGCTCCAGCATCAGCGCCATCAGTTCGCAATCCAGCCGGCTGTCGAACGACAGCTCCGACTGATCCAGTGCCTGCAGATCGGTCAGCAGCGCACGGGCCTGCACCTCGTCTGACCGCCCGGCTGCCAGGCTCGGGTCCGGCAATTCACCCAGATCCCGGTTCAGCCCCAGGAAGACCCGCGCATTCGCGTCGCGACAGCGGAAATCGTGAAAGCGTTCGGTCAGGGAAGCAAGCGGGGTCTGGCTCATGGTCGCTCAGTGGGACATTCAGCCTTGATGCTACCCCGCGCAACCGTGCCGGCAAAGCACGGCCGGCCACGCGTTGACAGCATCACCGGGCCTCAGGCCTTGATCACATTGTCGAAGCGACCCCGGTAGCGACCGCGGGTATCAATCAGCAGCCGCGCGTGGCGGCGCAGCCAGTCATAGTCGTAGCTGTCGTGATCGGTGGCCAGGACCACGCAGTCCTGGCTGGAGAGCCTGTCCTCATCCAGCTCCACCGAACGCAGATCGAACCGGTGTTCGCGCATGCGGGGAAAGACCGGCACCAGCGGGTCGTGATAGGCGAGTTCCGCGCCCTGGGCCCGCAACAGCTCGAGTATCTCCACGGAGGGCGAATGACGCAGGTCGTCGATGTTCTTCTTGTAGGCCAGTCCAAGGACCAGGATCCGGCTGCCCCTGACCGGCAGGCCGCGCGCATTGAGCGCCTCGCTGATCTTGCCCATGACCCAGGCCGGCATGGCCGAATTGATCTCGCCGGCCAGCTCGATGAAGCGCGTGTGCACACCATACTCGCGAGCTTTCCAGGTCAGATAGAAAGGGTCGATCGGAATGCAGTGACCGCCCAGCCCGGGCCCGGGCTGGTAGGGCACGAAACCGAAGGGCTTGGTGGCGGCGGCCGCGATGACCTCGTGGATATCGATACCCATGCGATCGGCCGCCACCTTCATTTCATTGACCAGTCCGATATTGACCGCGCGATGGATGTTTTCCATCAGCTTGGCCATTTCCGCCACCCGTGGTGAACTGACCGGCACCAGTTCATCCACCACCGGGCCGTAAACGGCCTGAACCGCCCGCAGGCAATCCGGCGTGACACCGCTGACCAGCTTGGGGATGGACCGGGTCGAGAAACTCGGGTTGCCTGGATCTTCACGCTCGGGAGAAAAGCCCAGGAAGATGTCCTGGCCGACCACCAGGCCACCGGATTGCAGGCGCGGCAGCAGCTCTTCCTCGGTGGTCCCGGGATAGGTTGTGCTCTCCAGCACCAGAAGCTGGCCGGGACGAAGAGAGGGCAGCAGGCTGTCCAGGGTGCTGAAGACGAAGCCGAGATCCGGCTCGCGGTGCCGGCTGAGCGGGGTCGGCACGCAGATCAGCAGTGCGTCCATCTGAGCGGCCTGAGAAAAATCCCCGCTGACCCGCAATCCCCTGGCCCGCGCGGCGGCGATGCGCTCGTCTCCGATATGACGGATGTAGCTGCGTCCCTCTTCGAGGGCATCGAGCTTGGCGGCGTCGATGTCGAAACCGGTGGTCTTCAGCCCTGCCTGCGCACAGCGGAGCGCCAGCGGCAGACCGACGTAGCCCAGCCCCACAATCCCGATCTGCAGTTCCCCCGCTTCGGCGCGCTCAAGAAACTGATCGATGTGCGGAACAGCCATGGGCAGGACTCCGGTATCCGTGGCGGAAACGCGGCATTCTAGCGAAAGGGCTGGAGCAACAGGCGGTCAAGTCGACCTTCAGCCTCGTCACGGAACTGGCTCAGCCCGATCTGCACGCCGTCGTGTC
>JBFKIN010000520.1:0-1878 GCA_041632255.1 Oceanococcus sp.
ATCATGCTGGCTGACGAGATGCCCGAATTCGGCAACATGAGTCCGCAGTCGCTGGGCGGCATCAGCGGCAGGCTGATGCTCTACGTCGAGGATGTCGACTCGAGTTTTTCCCAGGCGCTGGCAGCCGGCGCCACGGAGAATCAGCCGGTGGAGGATCAGTTCTGGGGTGACCGCATGGGCACCCTGACCGACCCGTTCGGTCAGCAGTGGAGTCTGGCCACCCATGTCGAGGATGTGCCGGATGCAGAGATGCCGGCACGTTTCGAGGCTTTCATGCAGGGGATGGCGGGCGGCTGACGCGGAAGCTTATGGCCCGGGGAACCGGGCGGGCCTAAATTTCCGCTTGAGCAGAGGCACCGGGCCGTTCGCTTCGCCACAGGCAGAGTACGACCCAGAACATCAGGCTCATGCAGAGCATTTCGCCACCGTCCTCGACCAGACCCAGGATGGGATGCCACAGCGGCGAGCGCACCAGGGCATGCAGCAGGTCAACACCAACGGCGAAGAAAGCGAAGGCAAGCAAGCCCGCTTCCAGCCGGCGTGACCAGTAACGCCAGCTTGCCTCGGCACGCCGACTGGTGCGCAGAATGCCGTACAGCACCAGCATGCCGAAAGTGAACAGAAACAGGAACTCCCCGATCGCGGGCGCCTGCGGCATCAGCCGCCGACCAAAGCTTTCGTGCACGGCCAGCGCATCATCCAGCAGAATCCAGATAAACAGCAGGGCCCAGGCCAGGCAGGCGCGCCTGTGAATGACGACGCCCCGCATCGCCAGGTGCAACAGCAGCCCCCCGGCACAGCCCTCCTTGAGATACTGCCAGCGCTCGCCAAAGCCGCCTTCGGACTCGATGGACCAGCGCGGGTCGGGCCAGCCCCTCAGCTGGGCCAGGATGTCGAGCAGAATGAAGAGGGCGTCGGCACCGAACAGCAACAGCAGAAGCAGCGGCGTGTGCATCGGCAGGCCCCGTCCGGACTCAGCCCGACTTCGACGCGGTGCGGACCTTGGCCCGCTCTATGCTCCGATGCGACGCGCGATTGCGCATGTAGAGCCCGAAATCCTGCAGGTAACGCCACAGACTGTACAGATCGCCGCGCTTTACAGGCGCCGGCGTATCCAGGCCATAGCCGAAATGCTCCAGGTACATACGGCTGGCCGGCCAGGCCTCGAAATCCTCGATCTCGCGCCGGCTTACATGCTGTCTCCAGGCCTCCTCGCGGCTGGCATCCGGGGGCTTGCCCACCAGCTTGTGCTGCCCGCGCGTGAACTCGGGCAGGATCACGCCGCCACCCGAGAGCATGTCTTCCGCATAAGGCAGATCGGCGAAGGCACAGATGCGCTCGATCTCGACGGCGGGCTGACGCAGGATGTCCTCGTAGCGCACCCGCAGACAGCGCTCGCCCTCGGCGATCTCGACCTGCAGCGACTGCTCGAGCCGCGAGGCCCAGAAGCGGGTGCCGATGTAGGCGTTGTTGGGCCCCCAGTTCAGGCTGCGCACGGACTGATAAACCGCCCGGCCATCGCGCACGATGTGAATGAAGCGGGCATCCGGGAACAGCCTGCGCAGCGTCGCGTAATAGCGCATGTTGTCGGGCGTGTGGTCGACCCAGACGGGCACGGCGGACTTTTCCGGCAGATTGCGCTCCAGGTAGCGGCGCAGAATCGCCTCGACACAGGCACGCGTATCATCCAGCGGCAGACCCAGATCCTCCAGATCACGCGCCCGGTCCAGACCCCAGACGGCAAAGCGGAACTCGCCGCAGAGCCAGTCCAGCAGCGCGCCATGCGTCTTCAGGATGCCAAGGTGCTGCCGTGGCGCCAGCTGATGGATCCACTGCGACTCGGGCGTCGCGAACGCCTTCGCGCTGGCGCCGAGGATG
>JBFKIN010000521.1:0-1872 GCA_041632255.1 Oceanococcus sp.
CGCACCCGTCCTATGCGGGGCGCAAGATTCCGGCCTACGAGATGATCCGCTTCTCGGTCAACATCATGCGCGGCTGCTTCGGCGGCTGCACCTTCTGCTCCATCACCGAGCACGAAGGCAGGATCATCCAGAACCGCTCGCAGGAATCCATCCTCAAGGAGGTCGAGGAGATCCGTGACAAGGTGCCCGGCTTCACCGGCGTGATTTCCGACCTGGGCGGCCCCACCGCCAACATGTACCGCATCGCCTGCAAGGACCCCAAGATCGAGGCCGCCTGCCGCCGGCCCTCCTGCGTCTATCCGGGCATCTGCGAGAACCTCAACACCGATCATTCGGCGCTGACCCAGCTCTACCGCAAGACCCGCCAGCTGCCGGGCGTGAAGAAGGTGCTGATCGCATCGGGCCTGCGATACGACCTGGCGGTGAAGGACCCGGAATACGTCAAGGAACTGGTCACCCACCATGTGGGTGGCTATCTCAAGATCGCGCCCGAGCACACGCAGGATGGTCCGCTGTCGAAGATGATGAAGCCGGGCATCGGCAGTTACGACGCCTTCAAGAAACTGTTCGAGAAATACTCGGCTGAGGCGGGCAAGGAACAGTACCTCATCCCCTACTTCATCGCCGCCCACCCGGGCACCGGCGACGAGGACATGCTGGAGCTGGCGCTGTGGCTGAAACGCTACGGCTTCCGCGCCGATCAGGTGCAGGCCTTCTATCCCTCGCCCATGGCCACCGCCACCGCCATGTACCACACGGAGAAGAACCCGCTGCGCAAGGTGGGCTACAAGAGCGAGGCCGTGGCCACGCCGAAATCACCCGAGCAGAGACGCCTGCACAAGGCCTTTTTGCGTTACCACGACCCGGCCAACTGGGAACTGCTGCACGCGGCCCTGCTGCGCATGGGGCGTGGTGATCTCATCGGTGACAAGCCGCACTGCCTGATCCCCGCCACGAAACCGGAGAACCGTGGCGACTACCATGCGCCCAGGCGCAAAAATTCCGCCGGCGCCGATGCCAAGCGCAAGGGGCGCGCACTGCTGACCCAGCACACCGGGCTGCCGCCGCGCGCGACCGGCGCACGCAAAAGCCGGCGCAGAAAGCCGCGCGGACCAGGCTGAGCCAAACCGGGCGACCGGCGCCCAGGCTTGGCGATCCATTCAGTCAGCCGCCGACGCGCCGATAATCTTATTTCAGCCCTATGTCACGGAGGCCTCACGTAAAGCGCCTGACCCCATCCCCCTGATCAGGGACAATTCTCCAGAATTTTTCTCCGCCATCCCGCCGCGAATCCGCGGGATGTCGAGAAGAGACCGGTCAAATCGCCCTGACAACGTTTGCGAATTCCTCCATCAGAAGGACGCGGCCATGACATCCAAGCTGATCTTCCTGGGCGGCACCGAAACCGTTACCGGCTCGAAGTTCCTGATCGAGGACGGCGAGACCCGGGTGCTGGTCGACTGCGGCCTGTTCCAGGGCTACAAATGGCTGCGCGAGCGCAACTGGCAGGCCGTGCCGGTCGACGTCCAGACCCTCGATGCCGTGGTGCTGACGCACGCCCACCTCGACCACTCCGGCTACCTGCCCGTGCTGTACAAGCACGGCTTTCGTGGCCCGGTGTACTGCCACCCCGCGACCTTGGCGCTGTGCCGGATTCTGCTCGCGGACAGCGGTCATATCCAGGAAGAGGATGCCCGCTACTACGCCCGGCACAAGCTCGGCCGGCATGCCCAGCCCGAGCCGCTGTACGACCGCGCCACCGCGGAAGCCTGCATGGAACTGTTTCAGCCGGTCGCCTTCGGCGAGAGCTTCGCGGTCGGCGACGCCCGATTCTCGCTGCAAGCCGTCGGGCATATCCTCGGCGCGGCGAGC
>JBFKIN010000522.1:0-1870 GCA_041632255.1 Oceanococcus sp.
ATGCCGGAGATGCTGGGCGGGGTGGTGTCGCCGTTTCCGCCGCTGCCGCCCCCGGGCTTGGCCATCGGCACGCGGGTGATGCTCAATTGACGTCCGGGACCTGTGGCGGCGCCGTAGGCCTGCAGCGAGCCATCGGCGGCGCGCAGCCAGCCTTGCCCCTGGGCATCGATGCGCAGATCACGCGGCTGGGCCGCAGCCCGACGGTCGGCCGTCCAGTGTTCGACGACGCGGCGGTGTTCCGCGCTGATCTCCAGGCCCGGCGCGGGGCCGGCCAGCGCCTGGCCGGAGAGGCCCAGCAGCACGGCACCGGCGGCGCCGGTGAGCAAACGGGCCGGGTAACGCGGCTTGATGGTGTGAAGCGCCATGTCGTGGTGTCCCTCCGCTAATCGATGTCCGTCACCGTGATCCCTTGGCTTGTGACCTCAGGCGGGGCGGTATGAAAGATGCAAGATCTGTTCCCCTGTGCAGCGGGAACCTGCCATCAGGCCACTATTGCCCAGCGGCCGGCCGAACGCCATGGGCAATGCCCGTTTCGACCATAGGAGATTTCCATTCAGGCTGTAGGCGCTGGCCTACATGGCCCCCGGTGGGCCGGGTGGTCGCGTCGCGAGTTCATCGAGGAGAGCGCTGTGCAGTTCCGGCAGCAGCAGTTCCAGCAGCCGGTCCAGCTGATCCTGTTCGGCGACCAGCAGGTCCAGGGCGGCTTCGGCGTCGAAAGGCCGGCTCAGCCGGCCAGACGTGCGCTGCAGGGCCAGACGCAGGCCATCGCGCTGGGCATAGGAGCACAGCAGTTCGGCAAACCCGTCCAGTCGGGATCGCAAGGGCTCGGGGAACCAGCCCGAGCAGGCAAGAAGTTCGGCCTGCGCCTGTCTTGCGAAGCGGCTCAATGGCGCATGATGGTGGCGCGTCCAGTGCCTGGCGAGCCCGTGATCCAGGCCAAGATCAATCAGGATCGGCGCATAGCGGCGCAGGGGGCGCTGCCAGCGGCCACGCAAGGCCGCAACGGCCGGATGAAAATCGGTCAGGTGGTCGACACGCCGGTGCAGCCGGATGCCCGTGGCCAGCTCCGGTGGAAAGCGATCCAGGTCCGGTCCCTTGACGAAATCGCCGAGGATGGCGCCGGCCAGCGAGGTCTCGGTGCGCTGCGCCAGCCACAGGTGGGCGAGGAAGTTCAGCTGGCTACTTGCCAGGCGAGCGAATGATGACGGCGCTGATACGGTCCAGGCGGACGACGGCCTCGTAGTATTCCTTGCCGCTGAGTTCGACCAGCTTGACCGTGACCGGGCTCATCCCGTCCAGACGCCCGGCCAGTTCGCCGCCGTCGCTCAGCCTCAGGGTTACCTGCTTGCCGGTGTTGCCGTTCAGCGTGGATTCAATGGAAGGCGCCGGACCGGCCCAGGCCGCCAGACTCAGGCTGCCGAGCAGGCCGGCGATGAGCAGTGTGCGCATGGTTTGCCTCCTTGTTCCCGTGGATCACAGTATGCGCCGGTGCCGGCCCGAGGGACACACTGCCGGGGCGACCGTCCCCGGGCAGGCCAGCCGCCTGGGGCATCGCCTGCCGCAGGCGGCCCGCTATCGGCATGAGCGCATGGGCGGTCTGCCGCGCGGGGCGCCCCGGGCGCCGGATTCTGCAGGCGCCGGGGCAGGGCCCTGACCGCGGCCCGGATCAGAAGCGGAAGCTCACCCGCAGGTAGCCGTAACGCCCGGGCACTTCGTAATGATTCGGGTCGAAGTTGTACCAGTACAGGGAGGTCAGGCTGCGCGAGATCTCCGGGTCCTGGTTCAGCTCGTTGTTGATACCGAAGGCGATATCCGCATCGTAATCGGCGAATTCATAGCCGAACTGCAGGTTGTGATAGAAGATGGTGTG
>JBFKIN010000523.1:0-1866 GCA_041632255.1 Oceanococcus sp.
AGGCCGGGCAGCACGCCGGCCATGAACATGCGCCCCACCGACACCTCGGTGACGGCGGCATAGACCACCATCACGATGGAGGGCGGGATCAGCATGCCCAGGGTGCCGGAATTGCAGATGAGCCCGGCCGCGAAGTCCTTGGGATACCCCTGCCGCACCATGCCGGCGATCACGATGGGGCCAATCGCCGCCACGGTGGCGGGCGAGGAGCCGGACACCGCGGCGAACAGCATGCAGGCCACCACGGAGCCCATGCCGAGGCCACCGCGCAGCCAGCCGACCAGATCCACCGCGAACTGGATCATGCGGCGGGCCACGCCGCCGGTGGTGAGAAAGGCCGAGGCCAGCACGAAGAAGGGAATCGCCATCAGCGTGCTGTGGTGCATGGCACCAAAGACCTTCTCCGCCAGCGAGGCGATGGAGTCATCGGTGCGCAGCAGCACCGTCAGCGCGCTCGACAGGCCCAGCGCGATGGCGATGGGCACGCCGATCAGCATCAAGGCCAGCAGCAGCAGGAACAGCACGGCGGTGGTCACTGGCCCGCCTCCGGACGATCACGCACCTGCTGCAGGGCATCATCGACCTCGTTGGCCAGCAGGCCCGGCGAGGTTCCCCGGAACAATCCCCAGGCTGCCTGCAGCAGGCGCAGGAACAGCAGCGCCATGTCCAGTGGCAGCGCCAGGGTCGGAATCCACCGCGGCACGGGCAGGTCCTCGGCTTCGATCTGAATCAGGTGCAACAGGGATACCGTGTCCCAGCCGCCCTTGAACAGGATGGCGGCGTACGCCAGGCTGAGCAGCACGCCCAGACCGGCGACGAGTCGGGCGACCGGCGCCGGCAGATGGCGCAACACGATATCGACCCCGATGTGCGCCCGTACCCGCACGCCGTAGGACGCGCCGATCAGGACCAGCCAGGCGAACAGAAAGATGCTCAACTCCAGGGCCCAGACCACACCGGCGTTGAACAGGTAACGGGCCACGACCTGCGCGAAGGTCACCAGGGTCATCGCCGCCAGCAGCAGGGCCAGCAGGGTTTCCTCTAGCCAGTCCAGGGCCTGTGCGATGCGCGCGATCACGATCTTACTGGTTGCAGGCCACCGCCGCCTCAATCCGGGCGCTACCGATCTCGTCACGGAAGCGGTCCCATACTGGCCGCATGACCTGTCGCCACTGACCCCGCTGCGCATCGTTCAGCTCGAGCACCTGGGCGCGTCCGGAGTCGATGATGTCCTGCCGCGCCTGGGCATTCTGATCGTCGCTCAGCCGATTGCCCAGGCGGGTCGCCTCGGCCAGCGCCTCACTGAGACCCGCACGGATCTCGTAGGGCAGCCCCTTCCAGAAGCGTGTGCTGGTCACCACCATGTAGTCCAGCAGACCGTGGTTGCTCTCGGTGATCGAGCCCTGAACCTCGTGGAATTTCTTGGAGTGAATGTTTGACCAGGTGTTTTCCTGACCGTCAACGGTGCCGGCCTGCAAGGCCTGATAGACCTCGGTGAAGGCGAGTTTCTGCGGATTGGCCTTGAGCGCCAGGAACTGGGCCTGCAGCACATCCGAGCTCATGATGCGGAACTTCAGACCGGCGGCGTCAGCCGGCACCCGCAGCGGCCTGGTCGCCGACAGCTGTTTCATGCCGTTGTGCCAGTAGGCCAGGCCGAACAGGCCCTTGGACATCATGGAGCGCAGCATCTCCTGTCCTGCCGGGCTCTGCTGGAAACAGTCCACCGCAGCCAGGTCGTCAAACAGGAATGGCAGATCATAAAGCTGCAACTCGTCGGTGAACTTGGAGAATTTGGACAGTGCCGGCGCGGCGATCTGCACGTCTCCCTTGAGCAGCGCGAGCAGTACATCGTTGTCGTTGTACAGC
>JBFKIN010000524.1:0-1836 GCA_041632255.1 Oceanococcus sp.
AGCAGCGCTGGCTGGATGCCGGTCTGGACGCCCTGCTGCCCAAGCCCTTCGATGAAAACCAGCTGCTGCGCTGCCTGCACCCCTGGCTGCGCGGCCGCGAACGCATCCAGCCCGGCAGCGACAAGCCGCAACTGGCGCAACAACTGCTGGACGACCCCGAGCTGTCCCTGATGATCATCGAGGAATTGCCGCGCCAGCTGGAGCAGCTGGACGAAGCTTATATCGCCGGCACGCTGCAGGCCTGCCGCGATGCCGCCCACCAGTTGCACGGAACAGCCGCCTTCTATCACCTGGAGCCGCTCAAAAGCCATGTCCAGCGCCTGGAGCGGCGCCTTAACGACATCGACGATATTGCCCGCTACCCATGGTTACGGGACGACATGGCCGATGTCGCGGCCGCCGCGCGTGAGCTCACCGAAATGCTGAAACGGCGCCGACACAGCGCAGCACAGCAGCGCACTTGAAGCGCCGGCAAGTCCGCCGTTCCTCGTTACAGGGCCGAACGCACCGCCGGCTGGGACCTGGCCTGCAGCATGATGGCCTTCATGCGTGCGACGGCGGCCGCCATACCCATAATCACGGCATCAGCCACAATGCTGTGCCCGATATTGAGCTCCTGGAGCTGGCGGATGCGCGCCACGGGCCCCACGTTCTCCACATGCAGGCCATGGCCGGCATGCACCTCGAGCCCGGCTCCATGCGCGTATTCCGCCACCCTCTGCAACTGCTGCAGCGACTTGGCCAGATCGCCCGGATCGTCGAGTTCGGCATAGAGTCCGGTGTGCAGTTCCACCACCTGCGCCCCTGCCTCTACCGCAGCATCGACCTGTTTTTCGTCGGCTTCGATGAACAGGGAGCAGCGACTGCCCACCGCGCGTAAACGTGCGCAGGCCTCACTGACCTTGGAAAGATTCGCCTGCACGTCCAGACCACCCTCCGTGGTCAGCTCTTCCCGCCTCTCCGGCACCAGACAGCAGGCCTGCGGGGCCACATCGACGGCAATATCCAGAACACCCGGATCCAGAGACATCTCCAGATTGAGCGGGATCGACAGCGCCTCGCGGATCTCACGCACATCCCGTTCCTGAATGTGCCGACGGTCTTCGCGCAGATGAGCCGTGATGCCATCGGCACCGGCTGACTGAGCAACAAAGGCGGCCGCCAGGGGAGAGGGATAGCGGGTACCACGCTGCTGGCGCAGCGTAGCCACGTGATCGATGTTCACCCCCAGGCGCAGGGGCGCGAGCGGCTGGCTCATGTGTCGGTCCGAAAAACTCCGAATTCTAGCGCCTTTCCGACGCCGCCGCAGGCCGAACGGGCCGATTCCCCTGTCGGTTCAGCGCGACCAGCTCGCGCAGCATGACCGCGCTGCGCAAGGGACGCTCCCCCAACAGCATGCGCAGCATGCCGGCAAGCAGGTCACGGCTGGGCAGGATGCTGGCGTCCCGCGCGCCTTCCAGCAGGGCTCGCAGCGCCGCAGCGGGCGTACCCCGCGCAGCAGGCACCAGGCCCCGGCTGACATCCCATTGCAGCGTAACGGCGCCCGGTGGAATCTGCGACGCATCCAGACCAAAGCCCAACTCATCCAGCAAGGCGTATTCAAAATGCCGCAGCACCACCGCCGGGGCCTCCGCCTGCAGGGCTTGCAGGGATTCCGAATACAGGGAAAACACCCGCACACCGTGGGGATCGTCAACCGCCAGCAGACGCAGCAGCAGTTCGTTCAGATAAAAGGCTGACCACAGGGGGACGCCGGACAGGGCAATAGCCTGACCGGCCGGTTCGCAGCGGCCAAGGCTGGCCAGTTCACCCTTGCGCACGAAATCCACCCGCAGG
>JBFKIN010000525.1:0-1778 GCA_041632255.1 Oceanococcus sp.
GATGACTTCAGCCGAATCCTGACCACGACCTTCGAGTCGCTGCTGCAAGGCCTGCCGGGAAGGCGGCAGCACAAAGACGCCGACGCTGCGCTCAGGCAGGCGGGCCTTGACCTGACGGGCGCCCTGCCAATCGATGTCCAGGAACAGGATCTCTCCGGCATCCAGGGCCTGCCGGGTTGCAACCAGGCCGGTGCCGTAGCAGCGATCGAACACCCGGGCATGCTCCAGCATATGGTCATCCTCGATCATGCGCTGAAACTGGTCGTCGCTGACGAAGTGGTAGTCGCGCCCGCTTTCCTCGCCCGGTCGCGGCGACCGGGTCGTGTAGGACACGGAAAAGCGCGCCCGACACCCGCGCTCGGCCAGTTCCTCGATGACCCGGTGGGCCAGGGTCGTCTTGCCGGCGCCGGACGGGGCGGACAGGATGATCAGACGACCGGGCTGCGCTGCGGACATGATGCTCTCACGGGGAAACAGGGGCTCATTATCGCAACTGGCCGCGGGCGGGCACTAATGGCCGAAGAACAGCACGATCTCCACTGCGATCAGGATGATGATGATCCACTCCAGGATCGAGGAATGCTGGTGGTTGCGCTCGCTGGCCAGCATGTCCAGGAGTTCGTGGATCGTCAGCAGTTTCTTGTCCAGCACGGTGATGCGGGACACGATATCCAGGTAGCGCGAAACGATCAGGTACAGCGGCTCGCGCTCCGGGTAATCCCAGAAGAACTCGGGGGTATCCAGCAGACTGAAGTGCAGGAGTATGTCGCTGCGGGTTCCGAACAGTTCGCCGCGCAGGCGGGCCAGACGACGCCGGCCAAAGGGGATGCGGCCGGTCTCTGCCAGCGCCTTCGGGATATGGGCATTGTCCGCAATCACTTCTTGCGCCTGACTTTCAAAGGTCGACAGCTTGGCCGACTGCGCCAGCGCGTGAGACACGGCCAGGCGGTCCAGCACGTCGGAGCCGGCGAGCGCGATGTGGTCGTGGTGCATCTGATTCTGTTCCGCGTTCTGGGCGAAACTGTAGTGTTCGAAATCCCGCCGCGCGCTGGGCTCGATCACGAACTCCGCCAGGCGCTTGAGCAGGGACTGCTTGCTGTCCTCGGAGCAGCCCCAGAACACCGCGACGCCATAATCGAACAGCCAGACCTCGCCCGGGTCGAGATCCAGGCGCACCGCGTCCCGGTGCCGGGTCCCCCGGAAATTCTGCAACAGGTAAGCCTGCATCTCGGCGACCTGAAAGGAATGGCCCAGGGCCAGGGATTCCACCGTCTCATTGGCGAACATTGCATCGGATCTCGACCGCGGACAGGGCGTCCGCGCGCGTATTCTATGCCCCTTTCAGGCGCTTTTCCGGGCCATTTGAAAGGCCTCATCAGGCCGCCCGGATGCCGTCCGAATTGGCGCTAGAATGGGGGCTGTCAACCCGACATCGCGTGGCCGCGTCCCGTATGCCTGTGCCCTCCTCCCTGCTTGATCTGCCCCGGCATTTCGCCGCCAGCCATACCGAGGCCCGTGCGCGGATTCTGGAGCGCTGGGATCAACTGCCGGCCCAGGCGGGGCAGCGCCGGCACCTGCCCTTCCCCCACCCGTTGCAGGGGCCGGATGACGCTGCGCTGAGCTGCGATGCCCTGCTGCTCGAACCGGCGAAGGACTGCCCGCGCTGCCTCGTGCTGATCAGCGCCACCCATGGCGTCGAGGGCCTGACCGGCAGCGCCGTCCAGCACGCCCTGCTCTGCGCGCTGGCCGCAAGGGAACTGCGCTTGCCCGACGGCACC
>JBFKIN010000526.1:0-1771 GCA_041632255.1 Oceanococcus sp.
CATCGGCCAGCTGGATCAGAGCTACGCCTTCAACGGTCTGAAGAGCGCGAACAACACGGCGATCGTGGACGGCTCCAGCTACGGTGACGCGGTCGACGCCGCCGCCGGTGACAATGCCGAGTTCACCTTCGTCGCGAACGACAACATCGAAGGCCTGGCCACCGTCGCTCCGTCGCTGGGCTCGTCCAGCGCTGCTGCTCCCGGCACGCAGTAACACCTCCTTCCTCCTGGGCGGGCCTCGTGTCCGCCACCTTCAAGCGACCCTTCGGGGTCGCTTTTTTGTGCTGGCAGGCTGTGGACGCCCAAGCGCTGTCGGATCACATGCAGACGCGGCCCAGTCTGCGTCGCAATTTGCGAGTCAGCTAGGGAAAAGCCGTTGCGGCGGGTAGTGAAGCCGAGCAGTTCTGGTCGTAAGTGACTGTTAGAAAGGGATTATTCGGATTTCTTGAGAGATGGCACGGGCTGTGCGTTAGTGAAGTCAGGGAGCAGCAGGGCCGTGGCCTGAATGCTCCGGGGTAAACACATTGGAAGGCTTGCCTGATCGGCAACAACTTCATCACCAGATTAGAGAATTATCATGAGTCGCAAATCCAAAGGTAGTGTGACCGCCAGCATGGCGCTGTTCGTCAGCTCCGGTATTCTGGCCTCCGTCCTGGGCCTGCGGCAGTATGACCGCGCCACCACCGTGGAAGGCTGGGTCACCAGCCTGAGCGTACAGGCCGGTCAGGTGATCGACGCGGGCATGTTGAAACGGGCCCGCATCGACCAGGATCGCGTCGGCATCGTGGACCCGCGCCAGCTGATCGGCCGCCGACTGGCCGTCAACAAGCCGGCGGGTGAAAGCATTTCTCCCGCCGAACTGGCACCACCGCCGGCGAAGGTTTCGCGCTCTCTGGCCGAGCACGTGCCCGAGGGCCGTGTGCTGTACAGCCTGCAGCTGGGCGCGAACTCCACCGTTCCCCTGTCTCAGCTGCGTGCCGGTGACCGGCTCGACGTGCTGGTGCGCAGCCGCCGGGGCGTGCGCACGGCCGCCACCGATGTGCGCCTGGTCGGCGTGATGCGTCCTCGCGGCAGCGGTGCGGCGACCGGTGATGACAAGAAGATTGCCGGCCTACTTCAGCAGAAGCCTTCGAGCAAGCCCACTGGTGGCGCGACCACCCTGGTGCTGGCCGTCAGCCCCGAACATGTCTACCCGCTGGCGCATGTGGGCACCCAGGACACCGTTTCTCTCGTGCTGCACAGCGCGTACGATGTGGCCGCGGGCCGATCCGTCTCGGTGACGCCGCAGCAGACCGAGCGTGCCGTGGAGGTCGTGGCTGGCCTGAACCGGTCGACCGTCTACGTCAAACCGTGAATCAGCGCCGCCGGGCGCTCGAGCAAGGAGGTGCCTGGTGTTCAGAAGCAAGCGCGACGCAGCCCCGGGGGAGAAGCGCGGCGATGATTTCGCGGCGCTGCGTCGCCGCGTTCACCAGCGGCTGATCCAGACCATCGAAGACGGAGGGGCCATGGCGCTGGCGCAGCCGGATGAGGTGCGCGAGCGCATCCAGGAAATCGTCGAGGATCTGAACGAAGATACCGATGCCGGCATTACCGATGATCAGCTGACCCGCCTGGAGCGGGAGATACTCGAAGAACTCAGCGGCATGGGGCCCTTGGCGCCGCTGATGCTGGATCACGCGATTTCCGACATTCTGGTCAATGGTCCCTCGGAAATCTGGGTAGACCGCGGCGGTCGCCTGGAAAAGACCGACCTGCATTTCGACGATGACGC
>JBFKIN010000527.1:0-1736 GCA_041632255.1 Oceanococcus sp.
CGTCGCGCGAGTTCGGACGCATCCTTGAGCCGGCGTTGCGGCTCTCCATCGACCGCTGCCGCGATGTCCTCGCGCAGCAAGGGGTCCGCGACATCATTTTCCCATCCGGGCGCCAGGGGCTTGCCGAAGTCTCCGGCAACCGCCTGATACAGCATGACGCCCAGCGCGTAGATATCGCCCTGAATCGTCGCAGGCTGGCCGGTCATCAGCTCCGGCGCCAGATACATCGGCGTGCCCGAATTGCTGCTGTCCGCCGAGCGGGTCCGGGTGAAGCCCAGGCGGGTGATGCCCCAGTGCTCCAGACTGCTCTGCGTCATCACCGCGCCGCTGCCGAAGTCGCCAAGCCGCACCCTTACGGGCTCATGCGTGGCATCCACCAGCACATTGGTGGGCTTGAGATCCTTGTGCAGCACCCCGATCGCGTGGGCCGCGGCGAGCCGGTCGGCGATCTGCGCGATCAGGCCCAGGCGCTCATCCAGGCTGATGCCCGCCAGTCCTCCGGCGGCGGCGCTCCAGTCCTGCAGGTTGCCGGCCGGCAGATATTCGCATTCCAGGTAGCAGGGCGCCTGCTGCAGATTCCAGTCCAGGATCTCCACGCAACCCGCATCCTCACCGAGGCTCTCGTGCAGCAGCCGGTACAGGGTGATTTCCCGCTTCAGGGAGCTCAGGGCCACTGCGTTGCGGGCAAACTTGTAAACCCGCTTCTCGCCGGTCCTGGGCTGCTCCCCCAGCCAGACCTCCCCATGCCCCCCGCTGCCCAGACGCCTGAGCAGGCACCAGTTCGGGCGCAGCGGTGGATGATCCCCGGGCTCCAGAGACAAGTCACTGGCGTCCTGCCCGCCGGCCTGTTCCAGCTGCAGTTCGGCGGAAAAGCGGTAGCCATATCCGTGCACGGTCTTGATGATCGACTGATCACGGTCCCCGAGCGCCGCGCGGATTCGGCTCATGCAGCGCGTGAGTACGGATTCTGTGACGACGCGACCGGTCCAGACCGCCTCGAACAGCTCTTCCTTGGTCACCACCTCACCCGCGTGATGCAGCAGGTGCAGCAGGACCATCATGGACTTGCGTTCCAGCGCCGCCGGCTGGCCGTTGACCGTCAGCTCAAGGGCAGCCTCGTCAAACACCGCCGTGCCGAATGCCCAGCGCCGCGCAATCGACGCCTTCTCGGGCGCTCCGTGCTGCTGATCTGTGCTCAAGCCATCCCTCCCCGGCATGCGCGCGGATGAACTCGAAGCCCGTTTCAAGGCCACGGCAACCCAGCGTGCGTGTCCGCCCCAAGCCTGACTCGCGGTAACGAACATAGCCGATCCGGCGGGGCGGAGCCAATCACGCAGGACATGGCTTCAGGCTTGGGCTCAGGGAGGGATTGAGCGCGGCCCTTCGTCCTGCACATGCAGCACGAAGACAAGGATTCGGGACCGATGAAGTCATCTCCCGCGCTACGGTGCATACGACGGACAAAGGCCATGTTCGGAGCAGACGACTGCAGTGGAATCCTTTCCGACAACCGTACTCTGACGCGGCGCCGAGAAAGCGGATCGTCCATCCGCGTGATCCGGCGCTGTTTGGCACGCTCGAGCCCCCCAGCGCAGCGTTGACCGAGGCTCATGACGAACGAAACAGAGTCGCGAGCAGCGGTTCCCTGCCATAACCCATCATGGCCGTCAGGCGGCCACAGAAGGCTGCGCCGGAGATGAACGGCGGATGATCGCGACTGGCCCGCTGTTTGATGA
>JBFKIN010000528.1:0-1725 GCA_041632255.1 Oceanococcus sp.
ATCAGGTGCGGGTTGGCAACCTGGGGGTTGGCGTTCCACAATTCGGGCCACAGCCAGGGATCGCGCAGGTAATATTCGGCGATATCCCAGAGGGTGTCGCCCTTCTTCACGGTGTATTCCAGCGACACGTCCGGATTGATGGCCGGGCTGGAATCCTGGGCGACAGCGAGGCCTCCGGACAGCGTCATGATCAGGCCCGCCAGCAGCAGCCTGATCCCCGAAATTCTGATCCCTCTATACTTTTGCACTGAAATCCCCTCGCCGCGTCGGCTGACGCCGTCAGTGTTGCCGCTTAACTTTATCAGCATTGCCGAAAAATCAAAGAGTACCGAGCATGAGCCAGTTGCCGATTCTCAAATTTCCCGACCCGCGCCTGCGCGAAGTCGCACGGCCGCTGGACCGGGTCGAGAAGTCCCTGTTCAAGGTCTTCGATGACATGCTGGAAACCATGTACGCGGCTCCCGGCGTAGGTCTGGCGGCCACCCAGGTCGGCATCAACCAGCGCTTCACCGTGATGGACGTCTCGGAAGGTCACGACTCGCCGCTGATCCTGATCAATCCCGAGATCGTCAGCGGTGAGAACCTCTGCGAAATGGAAGAGGGCTGCCTGTCGGTGCCCGGACACTACGACAGGGTGCAGCGCTATGACCGGCTGCGCTTCCGTGCGCTGGACCAGGACGGCAAGCCGATCGAGATGGAGGCGGACGGGCTGTTTGCCCAGGCGATCCAGCACGAGATCGACCACCTCGACGGCAAATTGTTCGTCGACTATCTGTCCCGGCTGAAGCGCGAACGCATCCGCAAGCGCCTGGAAAAAGAGCTGCGCGCCCGCCGTTGAGCCCCCGGTCACTATCATGAATATCGTTTTTGCCGGCACCCCCGAGTTCGCCGCGGTGCCGCTTCAGGCGCTGCTCGACGCCGGGCTGCCCGTGCGCGCCGTTTATACCCAGCCGGACCGTCCCGCCGGCCGTGGCCGGCGTCTGAGCCCCAGTGCGGTGAAGCAGGTCGCGCTGGATGCGGGGCTGCCGGTGTACCAGCCGGTCGGGCTGAAAGACACTGCGACGCAGGAGGAACTGGCGGCGCTTCAGCCCGATGTCTTGCTGGTCATCGCCTATGGCCTGATTCTGCCGCAGCCGGTGCTGGATCTGCCGCGTCTGGGCTGCGTCAACCTGCACGCCTCGCTGCTGCCGCGCTGGCGCGGCGCGGCGCCGATCCAGCGGGCGATTGAGGCCGGTGATACGCGCACCGGACTGTGTCTCATGCAGATGGAGGCAGGACTGGATACCGGCCCCGTGCTCGCCCGGGCCGAATGGCCGGTCGATGACCATTGCAGCGCCGGTGAACTGCATGATGCGCTGGCCACGCTGGGCGCCCGTGAGCTTCCGGGCTGGCTGGGCGCGCTGCAGCGCGGTGAATTGCGGCCGCAGTCGCAGGATGATGCGCAGGCCAGTTACGCGCACAAGCTGAACAAGGCCGAGGCCAGTCTGGACTGGCGCCGGCCAGCGACCGAGCTGGCCCGGCAGGTGCGCGCCTTCAATCCCTGGCCGGTGGCCTGCACCACCCTGGCGGGTGGGCCGCTGAAGGTCTGGCGAGCCAGTGCCGTGGCGGGCGAGGGGGCCGGCCAGCCGGGTGAAGTCACCGGGGTGAATGCCGATGGCATGACCGTGCGTTGTGGCGAGGGCGCCCTGCGGGTGACCGAACTCCAGTTCGCCGGCGGTCGCCGTA
>JBFKIN010000529.1:0-1705 GCA_041632255.1 Oceanococcus sp.
CCATGGAGATCACCCATGAAAAGAACATTGACGAAATCTACTCCGCCCTGGAGAAAACCGGTTTCGCCACCGGCGTGATGCTTCAGATCGGCACCCGCAATACGCAGAACTTCGAGCTGCTGAAGGCGGTCGGTCGCCAGCAGGAGTTTCCCGTCCTGCTCAAGCGTGGCTTCGGCATCACACTGGAAGAATCCCTCAATGCGGCCGAGTACCTGGCCAGCGAGGGCAATTCCAACGTGATCTTCTGCCTGCGCGGGATGAAGACCAACATGGGCGACCCGCACCGCAATTTCGTCGATTTCAGCCATGTGCCGGTACTCAAACGTCTCACCCGCATGCCGGTCTGCATCGACCCGTCGCATTCCGTTGGCGCCAGAAGCCGGGCTCCGGACGGTCTGCTGGACGTCTTTCATGTCACCGCCCAGGGCATCATCGCTGGCGCCAACATGGTGCTGGTCGATTTTCATCCTCACCCCGCTGTTGCCCTGGTGGACGGCCCGCAGGCCTTGCATATGGATGAGTTGGCCCATTTCCTGGAAGACGCGCAGATTGCCCGCCAGGCCTACGAGGCCCGCCTTGAACTTGTGGCCCGCCACGGCGCAGCATAGTCCGTGAGCGAGAATCCAGCGCGCGCCTTGCCTGATCGCCTGGCGCCGTCCCTGGCCGCTCAGGCCCGCGACGGCACGCGGCTGGTCCTGGCCGTGGCCGCAGATGAACAGGAGGCCTACCGGCTGGAAGATGCGCTGCATTTCTATGCAGCGGATCTGCCCGTGCTGCATTTTCCCGACCCGGAAACCCTGCCTTACGACCTGTACTCGCCGCACCAGGATCTGATTTCCGAGCGCCTTGGCCTGCTCTACAGGCTGCGCGGCATGGATCGTGGCATCGTGGTGACTTCGCCGTCCTGCCTGATGCAGCGCCTGCCGCCGGTCGATCATCTGGCCGCAAACGCGCTGTTCATGGAATGTGGCCAGCGCCTGGATCTGGAGGCCGAAAGACAGCGCCTGGCGGCCGCGGGTTACACAGCAGTCAGCGAAGTCTACAACCGCGGCGAATACGCAGTGCGCGGCTCGATCCTGGACATCTACCCCATGGGTGATGCCAGCGCGTATCGCATCGACCTGTTCGATGATGAAATCGACAGCATCCGCGAGTTTGATCCCGAAACGCAGCTGTCCAGCAACAAGATCGAACGCATTCGCCTGTTGCCGACACGGGAGGTGCGTCTGGACAAGGAGGGGATCGCCGCCTTTCGTGAGCGCTACCGCGAACGTTTCCCGGGCGACATCCACCGCAGCCGTATCTATGGCGACATCAGCAAGGGTCTTGCACCGGGCGGCATCGAGTATTACCTGCCACTGTTTTACCCTGAAACCGCCTCGCTGTTCGACTACCTGCCGAAAGGCTGCGCCGTGGCCATGCTCTGTCCAGAAACCGCCCTGCAGGGCTACTGGTCCCACGTCGCGGAGCGCTACGACCAGCGGGGGCACGACATCGAGCGTCCACTGCTGTCTCCCGAGGAGGTTTTTCTTTCGCCGGATGAAGTCGGAATTCGACTGCGGGACACCGCCAGCCTGAAGCCGATCGGACTGCCACCGGCTCTGCCGCTGGATGCCGCGGATATCAATCAGCAACTCGCGGCACTGAAGGATGCGCCCAGGGTTCTGTTCGTGGCGTCCTCTGCCGGGCGGCGCGAAAAAATGTC
>JBFKIN010000530.1:0-1673 GCA_041632255.1 Oceanococcus sp.
ATGGGCTATCCCACGCCGGCGCACCTGGATGCGCTGCGCCGGGTAGGTCCATCGCCCATACATCGGTATTCTTACGCGCCCGTGGCCCAGCAATCCCTGACATTCGACCCATGAGTGGCTTCGCGCACCTGCGCCTGCACACCGAATATTCCCTGGTCGACAGCACCGTGCGCCTCGGGCCGCTGTTCGCCCGGGCGCGTGAGCTCAAGCTGCCGGCGCTGGCCCTGTGTGACGAGGCCAACCTGTTTGCCCTGGTCAAGTTCTACCGCGCGGCTCATGCGGCCGGGATCAAGCCGGTGATCGGCACCGACATCGAGGTGCTGCAGGACGATGGCTCGCCGCTGCGCTTTGGCCTGTACTGCCAGCATCGTGAGGGTTACCGCAACCTGTCGCGCCTGCTGACGCTGGCGCAGCTCAAGGGCCGCGAGCAGGGCCGGGCGCGGCTGCGCGCCGAGTGGCTGCGCGAGCACGCCGAAGGCCTGATTGCGGTGGCCGTCTCATCACAATCCGGTCTGGGTGCGCTGCTGCAACAGGGTGACGCCGCTGGCGCCGGGGCCTTGCTCGAACCCTGGCGTCCGGTTTTTGATGAGCGGCTTTTTGTCGATCTGCAGCGTACGGGGCGGTCGGATCATCTGGTGCCTGCCGCGCTCGAGGTGGCGCTGGGCCTGGACCTGCCGGTGGTCGCCAGCAACGAGGTGCGTTTCCTCGCGCCCGAGGATTTCGCTTCCCACGAGGCGCGGGTCTGCATCCATGACAGCGACCGTCTGGACGACGCCCGGCGCGAGCGGCGTTACACCGAAGAGCAGTACCTGAAGTCCGGCGAGCAGATGCAGGCCCTGTTCGCGGATATCCCGGCTGCTGTCGACAACGCCCTGTATATCGCGCAGTCCTGCAATCTGGAACTGGAGTTCGGCAACAACGTGCTGCCGGCCTTTCCCGTACCGCCGGAACACAGCCCCGACAGCTACCTGGCGGAGGTGGCCCGTGCCGGGCTGGAGCGCCGGCTGGCCCTGGGTCGCCTGCATGCCAGCGAAGAAGCGTATCGCGAGCGCCTGGAGCGCGAGATCGGGGTCATCAACCAGATGGGTTTCCCGGGCTACTTCCTGATCGTGGCCGACTTCATACGCTGGTCGCGGGAGAACGACGTGCCGGTGGGCCCGGGACGTGGTTCCGGCGCCGGCTCGCTGGTGGCCTGGGTGCTGGAAATCACCGACCTCGATCCGCTGCAGTTCGATCTGCTGTTCGAGCGTTTCCTCAACCCCGAACGCGTTTCGATGCCGGACTTCGACGTCGATTTCTGCATTGCCGGCCGTGACCGGGTGATCGACTACGTGGCCGAGAAGTACGGTCGCGACCATGTCTCGCAGATCATCACCTACGGCTCCATGGCGGCCAAGGCGGTGGTGCGTGACGTGGGCCGGGTGCAGGGTCACGGTTACGGTTACGTCGACCGCATCGCCAAGATGGTGCCCAACGAACTGGGCATCTCCCTGTCCGGCGCGCTGACTGGCAAGGACGACAGGGATATCGCGGCGGCGCTGGAGCAGGGACGCAGCCTGGAGGACCTGATCCGCGAGAGCCGCACCGACCTGGCCCAGGCCTGGCGGGAAGAGGAGGAGATCACCGAGCTGATCGACACCGCGCTCAAGCTGGAGGGTCTGTCGCGCAACGCC
>JBFKIN010000531.1:0-1663 GCA_041632255.1 Oceanococcus sp.
CCGTTTCACTCTTTCGTCCATGGCGGGATTCTAGCGTTTGCGTCGGTGCGGCGGCGGGTGTCCGGTCTTTGCGCTCAGCGTCGCGTTGCGACGGCCTGTCGCCCCATGCGCGATTGGCGGTTCCGCCGCACCCGTTCCGGCAGGAATGGCGGCGCGGTCGGCAATGGGGATCAAACAAGCCTCATGAGGTGAAATCAACCATGAAAAGGCCAAAAAAACCTCAGCATGGGAAATCAATGGTCGTGAGCGCCATGAAATCAGTCATTTGGAGTTGGCACGTTTCGTGATTCGTATAAGCCACAGCCAGCCAGGAGCACCCGTGAAAGCCATGTTCAATTTCTGCCTCGTTGCCGCCAGCCTGGCGCTGGCGTCCTGCGTCTTCATCGTCAGCGCCGATCAGGCGGAGTGGGAAGAAGCGGCCAACCGCCATGCGGTGAACCGCGATACCCGCCTGCCGGCGCACAGTCGGGCTGATCGGGTTGCCTCGGTCAATGGCCGCATCGAGATCGGGCCGGACAGCGAACTCAACGGCATCTCCAGCGTCAACGGGCCGATATGGGTGGGTGCCCGGAGCCGCCTTGCGCGCATCGAATCGGTCAATGGCGAGATCCTCCTCAAGGACGGTGTGCAGTTGCACCAGGACATCCAGAGCGTCAATGGGCCGGTTCATCTGCAGCCGGGCTCGGCGGTAGGCGGCAGCGTTCGCCTGGTCAACGGCACATTGAACGCCGTGCGGGCCCGGATCGGCGGTTCGGTGGAAACGGTTCACGGCGAGATCGTGCTGCTGGATGCCAGCCGGGTGGAGCGGGGTCTGCAGGTGCGGTCGTCGGGGAAGGGCGGCCACCATCCGGTCCGCATCCTGCTGGGTGAAGGGGTGGTTGTCGCCGGGCTGTCGCGCTTCGAGCAGCCGGTGCAGATCTTCCGCCATGCCAGCGCCACCCTGGGGGATTACCAGGGCGAGGACGTCAGCATTCTGGACTGGTCGCAGCGCTGAGCCTGACGCTGATGCCGCAGGCCCGCAACGCCGGGGACCTGCCCGCATCAGTGCCCGCCCGTGCCGCGGCCGGGCGTGCCGCGCAACAGGTCGCGGCCCGAAGCGCTGTCGGTCGGGGCCACGGCGCGACCAGCCGCAGGCCGATCATCACGATGAACAGCGCAGCGGCCGGCGCGGCGATGTCCCGGACCTTGAACACGCGAGGTGCAGCGCCAGGCCGGGAACTGGCGCCCGGTCAGGGCTATCGCACCGCCGCGGGCCGGTGCCCGGAACCCGGTCCTGCCAGAAGTCGGCGAGCATGGAGCCGCCGCGCCGCTGCCGGACAGCCCCGCAGATCGCTCCTACAATGGGAGCATGTTGCGCCTGCTCGTGATCCTGTTTCTGGTCGTCGTGCTGCTGTTGCTCGAATGGCCGCAGGGCGGTGGTGACGAACCTGTCGCTGCAGGGCCGCGTATCGTCTGCGTCGCCGGCGAGAAGTTCGTGCGCTGCCCCGCCGAATGTGAAACCGGTCCGGATGGGGAGGCCCGCTGCCGCTGCCAGGATTTCTGGTACCGGCGGGGGGAGCAGCCGCTGCAGTTCAGCCACAGTCTGTGCCGCTGATTGCGCCCGCGGCAGCAATTGGCCAAGCTTGCCGCTTTCCGCCGTATCAGTCGCATGGATTCCCTTTTC
>JBFKIN010000532.1:0-1658 GCA_041632255.1 Oceanococcus sp.
CGTCAGCGCACCCAGCCCCATGCGCAGGCCGATGAGCAGATACACCCCGGCGACGCAGAACTTGCGCAGGTCATTGCCGTCGCCCATCAGGGCGATCTGCAGCCCGATCAGGGCCACGCCGAAAGGCCAGGCGATATCCACGTAGGACATGCGCCCGGTATGGAGGAACGGGAGACAGGCCACGAATGCGAACAGCAGCATCTGCAGCCCGGCGTTGACGAGCAGCATGCTCGCCAGGGTGTCGTTCGCGGTGGACAGGGCCACCGCCCAGACCGCAAGAAAGATCCCGCACAGCGCTGGTCCGAAATTCATCCCTTTGGTCTCCCTGATCGGTGTTTGTTGTCTGGCGATGGATAGCTCAATTCATGCACCGCTTGCGGCTCTGCATGGGCAGGACAGCCAGGGCCAGCGTTCAAAGGCGAACGGCTGCCGGCCTGCAAAGCCGTGTTCGATGAAAGCGCGAAGTTCCCGGTCACGCCCCATTCAGCGCGCGCCGCGAAGCATGGGGAACATCGGTGGACAATCGGCTACGTTGACTGTCCCCAAAAGTTCGAAGCCGTGTCTCTCGTAAAGCGGAATGTTTTTCGGGTTCGTCGATTCGAGATAGGCGGGCAGATGCTGTTGGTCGATGCCTTGCAAGGCATGGCGAAGCATCATCGAGCCGAACCCGTTTCCCTGCCTGAGAGGATCGACACCGGTCATCGGCAAATACCAGTGGGGCCCGGTGGGATGGTATTGGCTCAGTTGTTCCAGAATCGCGAACACGTGCGCCAGCTTGTCTCCACTGATCGTGCGTTCCAGCAGCGCCAACAAGGCATTCTCGTCGGGCTGAGCGCCGGGAGGCAGCCACAGCGCCACACCGGCGAAATCATCGACATAGTAGGCCGACTGGTGTTTCAGGGCGCCCCCTGCAAACGCCCTGGCGAAATGCGGATAGTTCGCAAGATAGTCGTGCGGCTCGGAAAACATCCAGCGCGCAGGGGGGTCGGATCCGAATGACAGAACGATGGTTCCCAGGACGCGTTCTTCGTCATTCGGTCCGGCTGTCAGGACGGCGGATTGGACCATGGTGCCTCCGCGGCTGTGCCAGCCAGTGCAGTGAAGGTCATCTGACGCTCGATGAGGGGACAATAGCAGTGAATCCCCCCGTCTGGCGCGGGGCTTCCGACCCCGAGATGACGAACGGCAGCAGCCACCTGCTTTGCGCCTTCGAGGCCGCTCTCTCCGGGTGACGGGACATGCCGGCCCCCTTCATCGGCATCGTCACGCCGAACAGGCCGGTCCAGACCCAAGCCAGCACGATCAGCGGCAGCCAGTGTCGGACCATGAGGGCGAGGCGCCCTCGATCATCATCTTGCCCAGGTAGCCGGGGTGGCGCCCGTGGCGGTAACGGCCGTTGGTGATGAGGCCGGGGTTCACTCACGGCGTGAAGGACTTCTGCACGTCGGTGCCGAGCATGATCACGCTGCTCATCGGATGTGGACGCCGCCCCGGTGGGGGCGGCGGGGCTGCTACTTGAGTTCTGCGGAGGACTTGCCCAGCAGGCGACGGGCCACGATCAGTAGCTGGATCTGCTGGGTGCCTTCGAAGATGTCGAGAATCTTCGAGTCGCGGGCCCATTTTTCCAGCAGCTCATCCTCGCCGTAACCGGCGGCGCC
>JBFKIN010000533.1:0-1619 GCA_041632255.1 Oceanococcus sp.
GTCCCGGCACCCGCAAGAACATCGACGAGTTCACGCGCACCACGGCGGGGGCGGTGGCCTCGGTGGGCGGGGCGAAGCAGGGCAAGGCGATTATCGTGATCAACCCGGCCGAGCCGCCGCTGATCATGCGCGACACGATTCACTGCCTGACCGAAGACGAGCCGGATCAGGCCGCGATCACCGAGTCGGTGCATCAGATGATCGCCGAGGTGCAGAAGTACGTGCCCGGATACACGCTCAAGAACGGGCCGGTCTTCGATGGCAACCGGGTCACCACCTACCTGGAAGTCGAGGGGCTGGGCGACTTCCTGCCCAAGTACGCCGGCAACCTGGACATCATGACGGCCTCGGCGGCGCGCACGGCGGAGATGTTCGCCCAGGAGATGCTGGCGGGCAGGCTGTCCTTCGAGCCGGCCGCGGCCTGAGTGTCCGGTTCGGAACCGGTATTCCGGGCCGCCCGTGCCAGGAATGCCATGACAATCGAAACCGCGCGGACGCTGCACCGGCTGCAGGGCGCGTGCGGTAAGGACGGCGCCGGGTGGCGCCGTGACAGGAGCAAAACATGGATTTGAAAGGTATCGAGATCAAGGTGCACGACATGTCGCTGCGCGACGGCATGCACCCCAAGCGTCACCAGATCACCATCGAGCAGATGCAGTCGATCTCGCGCGGCCTGGACGAGGCGGGCGTGCCGCTGATCGAGGTCACCCACGGCGACGGTCTGGGGGGCGCCTCGGTGAACTACGGGTTTCCAGCCGCCTCGGACGAGGAGTATCTGCGCGCGGTCATTCCGGGCCTGAAGCAGGCCAGGGTCTCGGCGCTGCTGCTGCCCGGCATCGGCACGGTGGACCACCTGCGCATGGCGCATGACTGCGGCGTCAGCACGATCCGCGTGGCCACCCACTGCACCGAGGCGGATGTTTCCGAGCAGCACATCGCTCTGGGCCGCAAGATGGGCATGGACACGGTGGGCTTCCTGATGATGGCCCACATGATCGAGCCCGAGCAGCTGGTCGAGCAGGCGCTGCTCATGGAGAGTTATGGTGCCAATTGCCTCTACGTGACCGATTCCGCCGGCTACATGCTGCCGGATGACGTGAAGGCCCGCGTTGGCCTGCTGCGGGAGAAAGCCCGGCCGGAGACCGAAATCGGTTTCCACGGCCACCACAACCTGGCCATGGGCGTGGCCAATTCCATCGCCGCGGTCGAGGCCGGCGCGCGCCGCATCGACGCCGCCTGTGGCGGGCTGGGCGCCGGCGCCGGCAACACCCCGATGGAGGTCTTCGTTGCCGTCTGCGATCGCATGGGCATCGCAACCGGCGTCGACGTGTTCAAGATTTCCGACGTGGCCGAGGACCTGGTCACGCCGATCATGGACTTCCAGGTTCGCATCGACCGCAATGCCCTGACCTTGGGCTACGCCGGCGTTTACTCATCGTTCCTGCTGTTCGCCCAGCGGGCGGAAAAGAAGTACGGCATCCCGGCTCGGGAAATCCTGCTCGACCTGGGCCGGCGCAAGATGGTCGGCGGCCAGGAGGACATGATCGAGGACGCCGCGCTGACCATGGCGCGGGAGCGGGGGCTGCTGCCCGCCTGACGCGGGTCCGGAAAATCCTGAA
>JBFKIN010000534.1:0-1599 GCA_041632255.1 Oceanococcus sp.
ATTTGTTCTGTTTTTCGTATTCGGATAGGAATACCTTAGCAGGAAGCGACTGAATTGGAATCGCAGGAGCCACGATTGCTGGATCGGGTGCGCAGTGAGGTCCGCAAGCGTCATTACAGCCTGAGTACGGAGCGCACCTACTGGGCCTGGATTGTGCGTTATGTGCGCTTCCATGGCCTGCGGCATCCAGCCGAGATGGGCGCTCCGGAATTGGAGGCCTTCCTGTCGCATCTGGCGGTGGAGCGGCAGGTGTCCGCATCGACGCAGAATCAGGCTCTGGCGGCTTTGTTGTTTCTGTACCGCCAGGTGCTGGGTGTGGAGCTGCCCTGGTTGCAGCAGGTCACGCGTGCCAGGCGGCCTCATCATCTTCCGGTGGTTTTGACCCGCGCCGAGGTGGGTGCCTTGCTCGCACAGCTGCGCGGTCGTGATGCGCTGATGGGCGGGCTGCTGTACGGCTCGGGTCTGCGTCTGCTGGAGTGCCTGCGCCTTCGGATCAAGGATCTGGATCTGGAGCGCGGGGAGATCGTGGTCCGCCGGGGCAAGGGCGGCAAGGACCGGGTGACGATGCTGCCTGGCCGCCTGAAGGCCGATTTGCGTGGTCAGCGTAATCATGCCCGGTCGGTCTATGACGCGGATCGGGCGCTGCAATTGCCGGGCGTTGACTTGCCCGAGGCGCTGGCGCGCAAGTATCCCGGGGCGGCAACGTCCTGGCCGTGGTTCTGGCTGTTTCCGGCGGAGCGGCTCAGCGTGGATCCGGTCTCAGCCCTGCGTCGGCGTCACCATGTGCCGGCTCAGCGTCTGCAGCGCGCGATCCGTTCGGCGCTCAGGCGGGCCGGCATCGAAAAGGCGGCCAGTCCGCATAGTTTGCGGCACAGTTTCGCGACGCATCTTCTGGCTGGCGGCTATGACATTCGCACCGTACAGGAGTTGCTCGGGCACAAGGATGTCAGCACCACGATGATCTACACGCACGTCCTCAATCGGGGTGGGCGCGGCGTGGTGAGTCCACTGGACATCTGAAGGGGGCGGCGATCTGATGTCGCCGCCCCCTGGTGATCAGCGAAGCGCTGCCCAGACACCCTGCCAGTCGAGCCGGCTGGCGGCCTGCATGGCGGCGTCCCATTGCGGGCTGTCCATGCGACCGTTCTGTTCGGCCAGCAGCAGGGCGAAGCCGGCCCGGTTACGCAGCCAGTTGGCGTGGTCGATGGCGCCGAAGTCGACCACGCGGCCGTCCTGCTGGTAGCTCATGGAGCTCCACACGCTGCTGAAGGCATCGTTCGAGGTGCCGTAGCCGGTGTTGCTGGATTTGTCGTGGGTGTGGCGCTGGCCGAGGATGTGGCCGGTTTCGTGGGTGAACAGGTAGTCCCACCAGTTGAGGTAGTCCTTGCCTTCGCAGCTGCGCTGGCAGACGGGGCTTTCCGGGTCCCACAGCAGGCGGAAGGCTTCGTGCACCCAGCTCATGCTGACCCGGTAGCCGGGTTTGTCGTCGTAGGTGCCGATGCCCAGGATGCCGCCGCCGGGCACGGTGGCCACGTCGCCGGCGAAGACCACGGAGAGGTATTCCTCGCAGCCGGGGTGGTCGACGTGGTAGTTCTCCCA
>JBFKIN010000535.1:0-1583 GCA_041632255.1 Oceanococcus sp.
AGCTTGTGGGGATTGTCAGGCACGATTCAGCACCAGACGGAGGCCGGGATACCGCGAAGGGCGACGATCGCGCAGATTGGACAGCATTGCGGGCATTGACGGGCAATCATGAATTGGGCTGCGGCTGCAGGGTTCCACACCACGAGCTCCGGCACAGTGAACGGCATCGCCGGGACTTGCAACACCTGATAGACCGGCGCAGCGCAAGGCAAAAGAAATAACCAGCCGACACGGCTGGCGACGGGAGCAGACGTCATTCCCGGTTTCCTGCTGCCGAGCCGTGCGGCCGTGGAGCCGTCGCTTCAGTCGTCGATCCGTTTGCTCAGAAGTTGGCAGACTGACCGGCTGCTTCAAGCCCCAGACAATCCCCATGGGTCACCGGACCCATGCGATCACCCGGCTGCCGGCCCTCGACCCGCCACGCCCCGGCACCGGGTTCTTTCGCGTTTTCTTTGCAATCAGGCGCATAGTGTGAAGGGCGAATCCATTTGAACAAGGGCATTCCGTGCGCCCAGCGCTTCGTCGCGACACGGTTGGCAGCTGTTTTCGCCTGCTGGCGGCCGGCTGCATGATGGTGGGAGTCATGTCTCCCGTCAGGGCGGCGTCTGGCCTGGATTTCTCCCAGCTGTCCGTTGAAGAACTGATGGATATCGATGTGCAGTTGCCGCTGCGCATGAGCCGACCCCTGTTTGCGACGCCGTCCGCCGTCTACGCGCTGGATGCGGACAGCATCCGCCGTTCCGGCGCCAATTCCGTGGCCGAACTGCTGCGCCTGGTGCCCGGCGTTGAGGTGACGCGCTTCGGCAGCGCCAAGTGGGGTATCGGCATCCGGGGCTTCAATGGCGGGGTCTTTACCAATCGGCTGCTGATTCTGGTTGACGGGCGCAGCGTGTTTTCGCCGGCCAAGATCGGCATGTTCTGGGACATGCTGGACACGCCGGTGGAGGATATCGAACGCATCGTGGTGGTGCGCGGCCCGGGCGCGGCGCTGTGGGGCTCCAATGCCATCAACGGCGTGATCCACGTGATCACCCGCCGGGCCAGCAAGACCAGCGGCGGGCTGGTCACGCTGGCCAGCGGCAGCGCCGATCAACTGGAAGCCGGCCTGCGCTACGGCACCGCGCTCTCGGACAACTGGTCAGCGCGGGCACACCTCAAATGGATCGACCGGCGGGCCGCCCAGCGCCCCGACGGCCGCAGCAACGACGATGCGTGGCAATCGCTGTTCCTCGGCCTGCGGGCCGATGGGGAGCTGGCCGACGGCGACCTGGTGAGCCTGATGCTGGAAACCCGCCAGGGCGACGGCGGCGAGGCCATTCTGCTGCCGCGGCTGGACCCGCCTGGCGGCGAGCTCGTCACCGGACCGGTGGAATACTCGGGCAGCAATATGCAGCTCAGCTGGCGACGCAGCTGGAATGCGAACAACGACTCCCTGTTGCAGGTGGTGCTCGATCGCGTCGAGCGTCGCGATGTGCTGTTCGATCTGCGCATCGACACCGTGGACCTGGAATTTGAACACGATCGCCGTCTCGGCCAGAGCACCCGGCTGATCTGGGGCCTGAGCAACCGCATCACCTGGGACA
>JBFKIN010000536.1:0-1567 GCA_041632255.1 Oceanococcus sp.
GGTCAGGCTGACCACGTTGCCGTCGACGGCCAGTTCAATGCCGTCAGCCAGGCGCATGCTCATCTGGCCCTTGCTGCCTTTGACGGTGACGTCACGGCCGCTCTGGCTGAGCTCGACACCCTTGGGCAGTTCGATCGGGTATTTCGCAATACGGGACATGTCGAGGACTCCTTAGGCCACGATGCACAGGACTTCACCGCCCTGGCCTTCGGCTCGCGCCTTGCGATCGGACACCACGCCACTGGAAGTGGACACGATGGCCACGCCCAGGCCGCCCAGCACCTGCGGCAGTTCGTCCTTGTTCTTGTAGATGCGCAGGGACGGCTTGCTCACGCGCTGTAGCAGCTCGATGACCGGCTTGCCATTGAAATACTTCAGCTCGACGCTGAGCGTTTCCTTGGCACCGTCTTTCTTGGCATCGAAGCCGGCAATGAAGCCTTCATCGAGCAGCACCTGCGCGATGGCTTTTTTGACCTTGGAACCGGGCATGCGGACGGTGGTCAGGCGCGCGGCCTGGCCATTGCGGATGCGCGTCAACATGTCCGAGATGGGATCAGTCATACTCATAATTCGTTACCGATATCCCCGTTGTTACCAACTGGATTTCTTCAGACCGGGGATTTCGCCCCGCATGGTGTGTTCGCGCAGCTTGTTGCGGCCGAGCCCGAAACGGCGATAGTAGCCATGGGGCCGCCCGGTCAGTTCGCAGCGGTTCTGGCCGCGCACCGGAGAGGCGTCGCGCGGCAGTTTCGACAGTTCCTGGGCAGCGCCGTAACGCTCCTCGAAACTGGCGTTCGGGTCCTTGATCCGTGCCTTGAGCGCCGCCCGCTTGGCGGCGTACTTGGCGACGGCCTTGGCGCGTTTCACCTCGCGCGCCACCATGCTCTTCTTAGCCATATGTCCTTTGCCTTACTTGCGGAACGGGAAGTTGAACGCGTCCAGCAGGGCGCGGCCTTCTTCGTCGTTGCGGGCGCTGGTCGTGATCGTGATGTCCATGCCGCGCAGCCGGTCGACCTTGTCGTAGTCGATTTCCGGAAAAATGATCTGCTCGGTGACGCCCAGGCTGTAGTTGCCACTGCCGTCGAAAGAGCGGGGGTTCAGCCCACGAAAGTCGCGAATACGTGGCAGCGCGATCGTGATCAGACGCTCCAGGAATTCGTACATGCGTTCACGGCGCAGGGTGACGCGGGCGCCGATCGGCCAGCCGTCGCGGATCTTGAAGCCCGCGACCGACTTGCGCGACAGTCGCACCTGCGGTTTCTGGCCGGTGATCTTGGTCAGGTCGGACACGGCGTGCTCGATGATCTTCTTGTCCGCCACCGCTTCGCCCAGACCCATGTTGATGGTGATCTTGGTGATTCGCGGGGTGGCCATCACCGGGCAGTCCAGCTGCTTTTGCAGCTCACCGGCCAGTTTGTCCCTGTATAGCGTTTGCAGATTTGACATTGCTCAGTCCTCAGCCGCCGACCACGTCGCCGGTGGAGCGGTAGACGCGCTGTTTCACGCCCTCCACTTCCTTGTAGCTCACGCGATCGCCCTTTTCCGTCTTGGGGTTGAACAGCATCAC
>JBFKIN010000537.1:0-1510 GCA_041632255.1 Oceanococcus sp.
CCTGCGCGACTATCGCTGGCTCATTGAGGAATTCCGGGTGTCCGTCTTCGCCCAGAAACTGGGAACCCGTCAGAAAGTCTCGGCCAAGCGGCTTGAACAGGCCTGGGCCAGAGCCCGGGGGGGCTAGCCGGCGCGGCGCGCTGCGGCTTCAGGCCGGGGGAGCGCTTCCACTGCTGCCGGAGGCCTTGGCTTCCCTGGCCGCCAGTTCCTGCGCAGCGATGTCCTCATCCAGTTGCGCAATCTCGCTTTCCAGCCGGGCAATCAGTGCGTCATCTTTGGCCTCTTCGGCCCGGGCGGCGTCGAGCTGAGTGTGCAGCGCGGTGAGATCCTTGCGTTGTTGCTCGGTGCGACCGGCCTGCTCGGCCTTGTCGAAGACCACATCCTCCAGTTTCGGCGCTTCCTCGGCGGCGCGCGGCGGATGCCAGGCCTCCGGAAGCAGCGCATGCTCAAGCTTGCGCTGCAGCATGATGTTCGGTGAGGCAATCTCGATGCCGGCCCCATGCAGGGCATCGAGGATTTCGCGGCGGAGCTGGGAACGGGCGGTCAGCAGACTGCCCACTTCCTCCAGTCGGCCACCGAGGCGATAGCTGACAGAAAAATCCCCGAGCTCCCGCACCTGCACAAAAGGGTCGCTCAGGCCAGCAGCCAGCGCGGCTTCGCGCAACACCGCCTCAATCTGTCGATGGTGCACGTCATAACCCAGGGTCAGACCAGCCGAGATAATGGTGCCGCTTTGATGCACGACCGTCACCGGATTGGTGATCAGGTGCATGTTCGGCAGGGTCATGAGATCCCGGTCCTCGGTCTGGATCTCGGTATGAAACAGCCCCCGCTCGCTCACCCGGCCGAAATGATCGCCAACCCGGATGAAATCGCCGGGACGAAAACTGTTGATGATGCGCAGCAGAAGCCCGGCCATGGCATTCGCCACCAGGGTCGTGGAGGACAGCGCAATCAGCGCGGTCAAGATGAGGCCGAGAAAACTGAGCATCTGCCCCCGGGTGGTCTCGCTGACCGGCAGGGCAAGCAGAACCAGCAGGGTACCGAGGCCGTAGGCACCCAGCTGCAGCATCTGCCGCGGCAGATGAGCGTCGCGGTTCTTCATCTGGTGCGCGACCAGCCAGCGACTCAGCCCCCAGAGACTGAGCACCACGATGCCCAGGGTCAGCAGGAACGGCATCATTTCATGCAGCAGCAAGGGGTCGGCACCTGAATTCATGCGGCAAGCTTACTGCGTTTCGCCTTCGCCGCTCACCTGACAGACCCCGTCATCGAAACACGCTGCGACTTCGGCCAGCACACCGGCCGCCGGGTGGCGCGCCGCAGCGAGCCGCTGTCTGGCCTGGCTCCACTGCCCGGCCAGCAGAGCGTCCAGGCCCCGGAACCACTGGCCAGCCGCTCCGTCCAGCTGCGCGCCCACCGCCAGTTCGGCCCAGGACAGGTCGAGCAGATGCAGCAATGGCGCGTGCAGACCTTCTCTCAACGCCAGAGCGCCAAGCTGGGCGGTCTC